>JBJESC010000123.1:0-10676 GCA_051882615.1 Oscillospiraceae bacterium | reverse complement strand
TAAAGCCGAATTGGAGAAAGAGGGTTTTACTTATGAAGAATTATGAAGAAATGACGACAAGCGTACTAAAGCGAGTCAGCGAAAACAATATTGCACGGAAAAAGCGCCGCACGGTTATTATGAGAACCGCAATTCCCGTATGCGGAGCGCTTGCGGTTGTCGGAGCGGTTACGCTTACTCAGATAAAAAGTCCTGTTCCCACAGATAGCGACTATATTGCAGCGGGCGGCTCGGGATACGAAAAGGGCGGTTCAACGCAAGTGCCAAGTCCCGGCGGCAATACTATCGGGGCAACGATTGACGAGAACGGAAACGTTTCGTACATTTACGAAAATACCGAAAAATCCGAAAACAGCGACACTGCGACATCAGATAACCCAAGGTCGGACTATGATACCGGAAAGTTCTATTCCGCACCCGAAGACCTTATTAGGGGCTGTCCCTCTTACGCAAATATCCGGACAGAGCTTTCTCCCGAAGAAGCGGTAAAATATTACGGCGTTGATATTTTCGCGCCCGAGGAGTTTTTCAAAGGCTGTACCGCAAAAGCCGATACTTTTACTTTACGCAAACGCGATGGCGAGTTGGTTTATGACGGGAATTTCGTGGAATTTGAATTCGCCGACAGCTCGGAATACATTCTCGCCTTGTTCCGCAAGGAAACAAAGTGGGTTCCGTCCAACGTCTATGAGAGCGAGGATTTCGGCGACACCGAAGTCACCTTCTTCAAAGACGGCGTTGAAACAAGGGCGGTTTTCGAGGTGAACGGCACACAGATTACGCTTCTCTACAACGGCTCGGATATGAAAAAGCTGCTCAACGCAATCAAAATTTACTCCGCAAGCGGAATTGACGGGAACAAAACCAATGAACCTGTCTTGACCGCCGATTAAATAGTAAAGAGGTCTGCGAAATCAATCGCAGACCTCAGGCTGTCGATAAAGCCCCATCTGCGTTGTCAGCGCCGCCTCGGCAGGCACCAAGCCTAGCCGTGGCGGCGCTTCCTAGCATCTGGAGCTTTCTCGCCAGCCTGTTTCCGGAGTTTTTCGACAAGCTGAGGTCTGCGAAATTAATCGCAGACCTCAACTTGTCCAAAAGGGTTACGGCTTTCTAAACAAAACGGGCTGAATTTCTTGAAATTCAGCCCGTTTTATTATCATTAGCGTTAACTGACGAGCCTGTCGCTGCTCGTTATGTCAATTATCTCGTCAATGCGCTCTTCCGCCTGTTTGATACCGTCGTTGTAGGACTCCTCAATCTTCTCGATGTCCTTCTCAAACTTGGAAATAGCGGGGAGCGTAGGACGAATAACAATCGCTCTGCCTTCCTCCTCAAGCTGTTCCATAAGCGCAACCGTCTTTTCGTAGCGCTCCACTCTCGACATACAAGCGTCCACGAACGCGGGATAATCCTTATACATAGCGTGAAGCACCGTCTTGAACTTTGAGTAGTCGGTGGGAGCGGTTGTTTTCCCCGGCTTTGTCAGCACGATAACCAGCCTGTCGCAGCCCATTTCCAGCGCGTGCTCAATCGGAATGGAGTCCGCGATGCTGCCGTCCAGATAGTGCTTTCCGTCAAGCTCTACGGGTTCGCACAGCATAGGCACGGAGCAGGTTGCTTTGGTAATGGTGAGAAATCGCTCTATGTCGCTGTCCTCGGAGAAGTATTCCGCCTCGCCCGTCTCCATACAGGTGCAGACATACTCGGCGAAAACACCGTTCTTTACGCTGCTGAAATATGTATCGAAATCAAAGGGGAACTGCTTGAACGGGTACTCATACGCCATCTTGTCGAGGTCAATTATGCGCTTCGACTGTAAGAACTGCCGAAATCCGTAATACGACTCGTTCCTCGGAACGTGAAGCATATCCTTTGTACGTCCGCACTGGTTGGAAACATAACTCATAGCGTTTCCGCCGCCCGCCGATACGCCGATAACATACGGAAAACATACGCCGCTTTCCATAAGTCTGTCGAGTACGCCTGCCGTGAATATTCCGCGAACCGCGCCGCCTTCAAGAATGAGTCCTGTTTTCATTGTCCCGTCATCTCCTTTGTCTGCAAAGTACAGATAGCACCCTTACAATCTGCCACTATTTATTTTATCACGCAAAGTTTAACTTTTTGTAAACTTTGGGGCGGGAAGATTTTGTGATGTTCGGCGAAAAATGCAAACAAATTGATTTGCAATTTTAACAATCTTACAAAAAGCAAATCGCATTTACAGAAAATGGGATTGTATTTGCATTTTTCCCTTGGAACGGATTTTCGGATAAAAAGAGCCGCAAGTTTTGGCGATTTTTCGCTTTCCCCTATTGAAAAATCGCGGAATTTGTGGTATAATTAAAATATATGCAATAATGCGGAGGTATGTGTTATGGACAATATGAAGGATATGAAAAGAAGCTGTATGTGCGGCGAGGTTACGCTCGAAATGGGCGAAGTAACTCTCGGCGGCTGGACTGCGAGGGTGCGCGATAAAGGCTCGCTTATCTTTATTGATTTGCGCGACAGAACGGGGCTCGTTCAGCTCGTATTCGATGAAACCACCGAGAAGTCGGTTTTTGAGAAAGCGAAAACCGTCCGCTCCGAGGACGTTCTGATGATAAAGGGCACGGTAAGAGCGCGTGAGAAAGCCAATCCCGACCTTAAAACGGGCGGGGTGGAGGTTATGCCCACTGAGCTGCGCATTCTCTCCAAGGCTCAGACGCCGCCTTTCGAGATAGTAAACGACAGCAAGACCAACGAGGAACTGCGCCTGAAATACCGCTACCTCGACCTGCGCCGTCAGCCGCTCCAGGAAAACCTGATTATGCGCCACAGGATTGCAAAGTGCGCGCGCGAGTATTTCTACGAGAACGGCTTCCTCGAGATTGAAACCCCGATGATGATTAAGTCCACCCCCGAGGGTGCGCGTGACTATATCGTGCCGTCCCGTATTCACAACGGCAAGTTCTACGCGCTGCCGCAGTCGCCGCAGATGTACAAGCAGCTGCTGATGATTTCGGGCTTTGACAGATATATCCAGCTTGCACGCTGCTTCCGCGACGAGGATTTGAGAGCGGACAGACAGCCCGAGTTCACGCAAATCGACCTTGAGATGTCGTTTGTTGATACGGACGACATTATGGAAATGCTGGAGGGCTTTGTAAAGCGCCTGTACAAGGAAGTCCTCAATGTGGATATTCCCACTCCGCTGCCGCGCCTCACTTATGACGAGGCGATGAGCCGTTTCGGTTCGGACAAGCCCGACACCCGCTTCGGAATGGAGATTACCGATATTTCCGAGGTCGTTAAGGACACCGATTTTGTGGTATTCAAGAACGCTCTGGAGAACGGCGGCTCGGTTCGCGGTATTGTGGCAAAGGGTGCGGCAGACAAGCTCACTCGTAAGGAGATAGACAAGCTCGCCGAGTACGTTAAGGGTATAGGCGCAAAGGGATTGGCTTACGTCCGCTGGGTAGAGGACGCTCCCAACTGCTCGTTTGCGAAGTTCCTCAAGGAGGGCGAGGAGGAGAAAATCCTCGCGGCTCTCGGCTGCGAAAAGGGCGATGTTGCGCTTATCGTTGCGGATAAGAACAGCGTTACTCTTCCCACTCTCGGTGCGTTGAGATTGAAGGTAGGCAAGCAGCTCGGCATTATCCCCGAGGGCTGGAACTTCCTGTGGATTACCGAGTTCCCGTTCTTCGAGAAGGACGAGGAGACGGGCGAGTGGCTTGCAATGCACCACCCGTTCACAATGCCTATGGACGAGTGCCTGGAATACCTCGACACAGACAAGGCTAAGGTTCGCGCGAAGTGCTATGACCTGGTGCTCAACGGCGTGGAGCTGCTTTCGGGCTCTATCCGTATCAACGATCCCGAGCTTCAGAAGCACATGTTTGAAATGCTCGGTCTTACGGACGAAGAAATCAAGGCAAAGTTCGGCTTCCTGGTTGACGCATACAAGTACGCAGCACCTCCTCACGGCGGCGCGGGTATCGGTCTTGACAGACTTGCAATGCTTATGTGCGGAACGGATAGCCTGAGAGATGTAATCGCCTTCCCGAAGCTTCAGAACGCATCCGAGCCTATGAGCGAGGCTCCCGGCGAGGTATCGCAGCAGCAGCTTGACGAGCTGGGAATTGCAATTACCAATAAAGAAGAATAAAACCTAACGTTTTTCGGGGCGGGGGAAATATCCATGACCAAGAGAGAATATAAAGCGATTGCAGCCGAAGCGGCGGGAGGAGACGCGCGCGCCTTTTCCAGACTGTACGAGCTGGTATACGAGTCGATGTACTACACCGCGTTTTACACTCTGAAAAACGAGGACGACACGATTGCGGCAGTGCTTGGCACGGCGCGGGAGGGCTTCCGTGCGGTAGGCAGGCTGCACAGCGAGGACAGCTTCCGCTACTTTATGATGAAAACGCTGTGCGCACGGATAAAGTCGTATTTTAAGGGGTACGGTGTCAATCCCGAAACCGATGACTTTATGCTGGAAACCAAGAGCGCAATGTTCGAGCTTGAAAACCGCGACAGGCTGTGCGCCGCTCTGTATATGGGCGGAAACTGCACTCCCGAGGAGATAGCTATGTACACGGGAATGGCGCGGAGAACTGTAAACAAGCGCCTTGGACGAGCATTGGAAATATTGGATTTGGATCTGAGATAGGGGAAAAGCAAATGACGGTTTGGAAAATGCGCAAGCTGATGCTGAAAAAAGTAGTTCCCGAAAAGGTTATTCCGCAGAATATTGTGGATTTCCTTATGGACGAGAACGCAGAGCTTGCCGAAGTAGACGCCTACACCTTTCTTACAAGACTGAGGGGCTTGGGAGTGGGAAGCGCGGACTTCATCTATCTTCTGGAGGGGTGCGGTGCGCCCGAGGCCGCCGTACTCAAAATCAAGTCCAACCCCGCGATGAATTTGCAGTCGCTTATCCTGACTATGGAAAACGCGGGTATGACCTCCAGGGACTATATGCGCATACTTTTTACGGCGCGTCAGATTTGGGAACACGTCACCACAACCCAGCTGGAAATTCCCGAGGAGGCTGCCGCGCAGTATTCCGACAAAGAACCGCCCAAGGCTGAAAAAACAGTCATAGAGGACGCTGAAGTCAAAGGGGAAACCCCTGCCGAGGAAAAAGCGGCTCCCGCCGAGGGGAAAGCCGCCGAGGAAAAGGAAACACCTCCCGCCGAGGCAGACGAGATTAAGCCCGAAGCCGCTCCCGAAACGGAGAGCGTTTCAACGGATACTTCGGGGTTCTCGCTGGGCGCTACCGAGGAGTTTGCAACATTGCTGGGCGGAAACGCGCCCTCCGACTACGCACAGCCCGTTCCTCCCCTTGAGGATGAGGATTTCGACTTCTCCGCTGAGATTGCGGACGGAGACGAGGTGCTGGACGAGTACCTTGACGAGCAGAACACCATTACTCCCGCTTCTCCCGAGGATTTGCAGAAGGAAAAGCCGTATTTTGATGTTGAGATAGATTACAAAAAGGAATTTTCGGCAAATAACGGCGAAGATGAAGTAACAGAGAACGAGGACATCTCCGAGGAAAGCGCGGACGAGAATACCGAAACCGCAGACGTTCCCGAAACCGAGGACGAGCCTGCCGAGGAATACCGCACTCAGCCGTATAACGGCGACACTACGGCGATTATCAAGATAGACCGCAAGCTTCTGGAGGAAAACCTTGCGAACATTGCAAGGAACGCGGGTGCTCCCGAAGACGAGGAGCGCGAAGAGGACAGCGTTTCGGAGGAGTACAAGCGCCTCCCCGTTGATGATGATTACGATGAGGACTATGACTACGTTCAAGGGCGGCCGCGCTACTATCGCGGAGCGCTGATTGCGGCTTCGGTCGGAGCGGCTGTTGTTATCGCTTCGGGCGTTGCGGTGGGTGCTGTGTTCGGAATGGAGCCGCCCGCGCCTATCGGCTACGCTGTGGACGAGAACGAGATTTTCACGAGCATCTATTACTCGTATGAGGAAAAATTCGCGGGGGGCGACAGCTACTACCCTTACGCTTTGCAGGAGATGACCGTTTTCGGTGATATGCTGGTAAAGCAAGACGGCTTCGGCACGTTCACTCAGGGCGACAATGTGTACTCGCTGACCTCCGAGCTTGTTACCGTGAATAAGTTGTCGGGCGGCGAGCTGTCGTTCGTGGGAACGCTTTCCGCTCCCGAGGATACCTCGTTTGAGGACGCGGTGCAGACCGACGACGGCTCGCTGGTCGTGGCTTTCAGCGGCAATTCAAGCGGATTTATGAAGATAAGCGGGGGAGAGGTTCTCTACACCGTGCGGCAGGACGGCAAGCTCACGGATTTCTCGGTGAGCGGCTTGGAGGTTCGTCTGGGCACGGTTTACACTCCGAAATTTTACGTTAATTTTACCGCCGCCGATACGGAGGTGTACCTCCCGAAGCTGGGAAAGGATTATGCGGCTATGTCGCCGCAGAGCGTTATTCCGAGCGGGACTAAGGGCTATTCATACGGCGTTTGTGCGGCGTATTCTTTGGAAAACGGCGATACCCTCCGTGCAGACGCGGCTATGGGAAACCCCGTGTTCGCTTCGGGGGACGGCGCGTTTATGCTCAACAGCGCGGATGCGGGAACGTTAATCCGCGTGGACTACTCCGCGGCAGCGCCCGAAACCGCCGACTCACCCGCAAAGCCGCCTAAGGTATATTCGGCAAACTGCGGAAAGTTCGGTGCGGCTGCGTTCGGAGAAAAGGGAAGCGCAGCGTTTGAGAACGGCACGATTGTGCTTAGGGATAACGAGTTCAGGACTAAGGCGATATTGCAGAATTTCACGTCCATTCCCGAGACTATGAGGTTTTGCGGTGATGTTCTGCTGGCTGCCGATAAGGATAAGATTTTCCTTGCGGTGGACTGCACCGACCTCTCCGCGCCCGTACCCGTATCGCTCAGCGCGTTTAGCGGAAAAGCGGACGGAAATACGGCGGTTATCCTTGAGCAGACCGCCGAGGGGCTTCGTGTGGCGAGCTACTCGCTTGACGAAACGGGAAATGCTTCTTTGAAGAACGAGAGCGTATTGAAGCTCACGGGCGAACAGCGCGGAACGCTGAAGCTCGGAAAAGCGGCGGCGATAGTCGCGGACGAGAGCGCCTGCGGAGCGGCTTACAGCTACTTCGACGGAGTTTCCGTAATCTCGGAGTTCGTACTCTTGGGAGATACCCCGAAGCGCGTTATGCTGTATGACGACAAAAAGGGCATTGACATAGCGTTTTTGGCAGACGGAAAGGTGTTCGCAAACTGCGGAAAGGGACTTGTCGGCGCAGAACGATAAATCGCGCCCTGCCGCGCGGTGATAACCCTTGACAGCGGGGCAAAATTAGTGTATAATGTTATTGCAGTCATTATGCGAAAGGAGGCGCCGAAGCGATGAACGATAAAAAACGCGAGCGATTGATGCGCGTATTCAGAGTAGTGGCGCTTGTTCTTGCGGTGATAATGATATTTGGCGTTGTTTTTCAGAGTTATTTATTTTAAGGCAGGCGTATAATGGGACTTTTTTACAACAATGAAGTGGCGGGCCCGGGAGTATCAAAGCACGAGCATAAAAAGCCGTTTTTCCGCTTTTGGGAGCTGTTCTTTGCGAAGTCGGGAACGTTCATCAAGATAAATCTGGTGTATTTCCTGTTCTGTTTACCGATAGTAACGATAGGTCCCGCAACGGCGGCTATGACCGCTATGATGCGGAATATCTACCTTGAACAGCCGCAGTTTGTGTGGCACGACTTCAATGTTCTGTTTAAGAAGAACTTCAAGCAGTCGGTTTTTATCGGAATTCTGGACGTGGCGGCGATTGCTGGAGCGGTTCTCTCGGTAATGTACTACCCGCTTATTCCCGAGGAGGACAGCTCGCTTAAGACAGCGTTCATATTCAGCACGGTTGCCGAGGTTATCTTCCTGCTGATGAATTTCTACATCTACCCGCAGATTGCGGCGCTGGATTTAAAGCTGGGGCAGATTGTGAAAAACTCGCTTATTCTTATTTGTACTAACCCGCTGGGCGATATTATTGCGCTTGCGTGTTTCGTGGGATATGCGACGCTTATCTACAATTTCCCGCTTATTATGCTGATACTTGCGCCCTGCGTCCCGCTGGCGTGGCTTGCGTTTATTTCGTTCTTCTGCTGTTATCCCGCAGTTCAGAAGCACCTGATAAATCCCTATTACGAGAAAACGGGCGAGAAAAACCCCGAAATTCCCGAATGGTGGGACGAGCAGGATATTGCTCTTTTCAAGGATTCGGGCGGCAAGGACAAACCGCTTGAGCGAAAGGAAAAGAAGAGCGGCAAAAAGGTTATCAAATAATAAAAGCTATATATGAAAAGAGGACAACAAAATGAGCTCAAGAGTTATAGTCGGAACCCAGTGGGGCGACGAGGGCAAGGGTAAGATTATCGACCTTATGGCGGCGAAGGCGGATTTAGTCGTTCGTTCCAGCGGCGGAAACAATGCGGGACACACCGTAGTTCACGGTAAGGACACCTACAAGCTTCACCTGCTTCCGTCGGGTATTCTTTACCCCGATACCATTTGCCTTGTCGGCAGCGGAGTGGTTGTCGATCCCGCCGTTCTCCTCGGCGAAATCGCCGAGATGAACGCGCACGGAGTATCCTGCGATAATCTCAGAATAGACGCGCGCGCGGACATCATTATGCCGTGGCACAGGGAGCTTGACAAGCTCGAAGAGGAGTTCAAGGCAAAGCAGACAGGCGTGAACGTCGGAACAACGGGCAGAGGAATAGGTCCGTGCTATGCCGACAAGATGGACAGAGTGGGAATTCGTATGTACGACCTTGTTCACCCCGAGTGCCTGAAGAAGCTCGTTAAGAACACGGGCGAGCTGAAGAACCTCATCATTGAGAAGGTGTTCGGCGGCAAGCCTTTCGACCTTGACGCGGTTTACGAGGAGTACAAGGGCTACGGCGAAAAACTCGCGAAGTATATGACCGACGGCTCTGTCCTCACGTTTGAAGCATATAATGACGGCAAGGAAGTGCTTTTCGAGGGCGCACAGGCAACGCTCCTTGACATCGACTTCGGAACCTATCCTTACGTAACCTCGTCTCACCCGATTGCGGGCGGCGCTTGCGTTGGTACGGGCGTAGGACCTAAGATTATCGACGAGATAATCGGCGTAGGCAAGAGCTACACCACCCGCGTGGGCAACGGTCCGTTTCCGACCGAGCTTGACAACGAGCTGGGCGAGCTTATCAGAAATAAGGGCGGAGAGTTCGGCGCTACCACAGGCAGACCTCGCAGAACAGGCTGGTTTGACGCGGTTATTATGCGCCACGCAGTCCGCGTAAACGGACTTACCGCGCTTGCAATCAACAAGTTTGATACATTGAGCGACATCGGAAATCTTCAGGTGTGCGTTGCATACAAGCGTTCGGACGGAACTATTCTCAACGACTTCCCCGTAACTCTTGAGGAGCTTGCGGACTGCACTCCCGTTTACGAGGAAATCGAGGGCTATTCGGGCGATATTTCGGGCTGCCGCAAGTTTGAGGAGCTTCCCGAGAAGTGCCAAGCGTATGTAAAGCGCCTTGAGGAGCTGTGCGGCTGTCCTATCACCATTCTCGGTGTGGGCGCAGGCAACGACCAGGTAATTTTCCGCTGATGAATTTTCTGTTTATCGGAGACGTTGTCGGAAAATGCGGCTGTGACGCGCTGGAAAAGTCGCTTGCGAATTTAAAGCGCGAGTACAAAGCACAAGTAGTGATAGTAAACGGCGAGAACAGCGCAGATACAAACGGAATAACAGTTCGCTCCATGCGGAGAATTTTCGACGCGGGCGCGGACGTTATCACTACGGGAAACCACGCATTTCACAGAGACGAAATTCTGGAGGAATTCGAGCGCAATCCGCGCCTTATCCGTCCCGCGAATTATGGCGAGGACGTTGCGGGCAGGGGAGTTTGCGAGCTTGATTTCGGAGGCTGCCGCGCAGCGGTGGTGAATCTTTCGGGAACTGCGTTTATGCAGCCGTGCGACAATCCGTTCAAGTGCGCGGAGGCACTGTTGGGGCAGATTGACGCAAATATGATTATCGTGGATTTTCACGCGGAGGCGACTGCGGAAAAGCGGGCTATGGGCTTTTTCCTCGCGGGGAGGGTTTCCGCTGTGCTGGGAACGCACACCCACGTCCAGACCGCAGACGAGCGGATTACGGACGGTACCGCCTACATCACCGATGTGGGAATGACGGGCGCAGAGGATTCGGTAATCGGCGTTGAAAAGTCGGCTGCGATTGACAGGTTTTATTCCTATATCCACCGTAAAAACACGTTCGCATACGGAACTGCCGAGGTTTGCGGAGTGTTTTTGGACATTGATGAGAAAAGCGGCAAATGCCGTTATATAGAACGAATAAGAAATATTATAAAAACATAAAGAAAGGCATATTGTAAAATGGAAGTAGTTAAGGTATCGGCACACTCTGTGCCCAAGTCGGTTGCGGGAGCAATTGCGGCGGTTATCCGCGAGAACAGCGAGGTTGAGGTTCAGGCTGTGGGAGCGGGCGCGGCTAATCAGGCGGTGAAGTCCATTGCGATTGCAAGAAGCTATATGGCTCTGGTTGGCGTGGATTTGATTTGTATTCCCGCATTCACCACCGTTGATATTGACGGTGAGGAGCGTACTGCGATG
>JBJESC010000122.1:0-3975 GCA_051882615.1 Oscillospiraceae bacterium | reverse complement strand
GAAAAGCCGTCCGTCCCGGGGAGCATTACGTCAAGCATAACAAGGTCGTATTCGTTGGCGCGTAGAAGCTCCAATCCCACATCTCCGTCCGACGCTGTTTCTATCGTGATAACGCTGTCCTTTGAGGCGAAGTAGTCGGTGATTACCTCGCGTATCTGTTCATCGTCCTCAACCAGCAGTATTCTGTAAGACATCTCTTGTTCCCCCCCTTGACTATATGATAAACTATGGGTGTATCCTTTGTGTATCCTCAAAGTGTTTAATGGGTAAATTCATTATAGCATAAGAGAGAAAAAAAGTAAAGAACGGAAATTCTTCCTACCTGTTACCCCTATCCCCCCTACCAAAGCTCGGGCGACGCACGAGATTTAGCCTTCCCCCAAGGGGGAAGGGGGGAGTAATGCGGGGCTGCCGCCCCGCAAGCCCTGCTCGGGGGCTTGCCCCCGAACCCCCAAAGGGATTTCCACCGCCCAAAGCTTGGGGGCAAGCTCCCGAACCCCCAATGGGTTTTTCACCGCCAAAAGCTTAGGGGAAAGCTCCCGCCCCCCCAATGGGTTTTTCACCGCCAAAAGCTTAGGGGCAAGGTCTGTCGGTCAACCCCTCTGTCACTTTGTGACACCTCCCCCACAGGGGGAGATCTCCACGAACCCCAAAGAACGGAAATTCTTCCGCCCTGTTACCCCTATCCCCCCTGCCCTTTCAGTTTATCGCACAATATAAAAACAGACTGCCGAGAAAGTTCCAGATACTAGGAAGCGACGCCACGGCTAGGTCAAACAGGATGTTTGATTGTTTACCACAAAAGGGCGGCACGGATGCCGCCCAACAAATGGTAAACTAATTGTGCCTGCCGTGGTGGCGCTGACGACGTAGATGGGACTTTATCGGCAGTCTGAAAGGACAGCGGGGAAACTGTCCTTTACAATATATAAGGGGGAGTGGTTGTTTAACTTATCCGAGAGTGGAAAGCACCGATTGAAGATGCGCCTTGTACCTCTCTCTGAGCGACAACGGCTCTACTATCTCCGCGTTTGTGCCGAACTGGAGCAGCCAGCCGAAAAACGGCTCGGGGTGCTCGGTCTTTACCTGTACGCGCACGGTGAAATGCTCGTCACCGTCGGTTATCATCGTGATATTCTTTCCGTAACGGTCGATTACCGAATTGACGAGCGACTTTTCAAAGCGCAGACGGACCTCCTCGGCTTCTCCGCTGAACATTGAAAACGTGGATTTGAGGTATTCGGAGAGCTTGAAGTCTGCGGGGTACGGCTCTGCCGCTTCTTCGAGTATCTCCACGCTCTCCATACGGTCAACGCGGAAATTCGCAATGTTGTTGTACTTCTCGTAATGCGCGACAAGGTAGTAGCGCTCGTCGCTCCACGTCAGCGCATACGGCGAACAGGTTCTTATTCCCTCGCGGTAGCGCTTCTTCTTGCTTATATCGTAATCAAAGTACCTGAACGAGATTTTCTTCCGCTCCGCAATCGCACGGTGAATGGCGTCCACGTTCAGGTAAATGCGCTCGTTTATCGCCTTTACTCGGTCGGCAATGAATACCTGACGCTGTATCTGCTTTGCTTCGTAAACGCTGGTGAGCTTCTCCAGCTTTTCAAGAAGCTCCTTGGATTTCTTTTCGGTGAGGAAGCGCGACGAGCTAACCGCGTCCGCGAGCAGCTTCAGCTCGGGGAGCTCAAACTCACGGCTTACAACGCGGTAGCCCGCGTTTACGCCCTTACTTGACACTATATCCAGACCGAACAGCTTCAGCGCTTCAATGTCCTCGTAAAGCGCCTTGCGGGCGGCGGTTATTCCGTACAATTCCAGCTTTGAAATAATTTCGGACATCGTAATGGAATGCTCCTCGTCCGTGAAGTCAAGAAAAATCTTGTACAGGTAGAGTATTTTCAGGCGCTGGTTGGAGTTTTTGACGTTATCGGGCATTGCGCGGCTCCTTTCGGCGGGGGTTCTTCCTTTTATTTTATTATACCACAAGAATTGTGTCGTTTTCAGTACAATTTAAGATTATTTGTATTCAACCTCGTCCGAAGTGCCTGTGGGGAGTGAAATATTTTCAACCTTCTTTAAGTACTTGTCGAAAAATGCGATATGTATATCCGAGAGGTGCTTGTACATCACAAGCCCGTCCAGCTTTCCCGAAAGCGCCTTGGGAAGAAAGAATTTTGCGTCCGTAAAGCCCAGATGCTTCATACCGCCAAACACCGCGTAATGAACGGGCGCAGTAGTATTCAGCAGCGGCAGAGTTTCGACATTGTAGTTCTCCTTACAGCATATCTGGAAGAACGGGCGCGTCATGGCAGCGGCGTTTTCGTAATCTCCGAACAAGCCGCCGTCTATGTTTATTCCGCAGACGAATTCCTCGTTATTACGGCAAAGATTATACGCGAGAGCGCCGCCCAGCGAATGGCCCGAAGCGCCTATTCCGCACGAAAAATCCACCCAATCGGCATAGCGGGTTTTAAGCTCGTTCACCGCGCACAGCACGTCCGCTCTCCACTCGGGAAGCCGCCCCTTGATGTAGGGAGTGTGCGTGTTCTGAAACTCACGGAAGCGCTCGTACGCCTGTTCGGGAGCGAGCTTCGCCTTGAGCAGCTTGTTCTGCGCCGTAAGCGCCTTGAATACGCCCTTGTCGTACATCCTCTTGTTGATTGTCTTGTCGTACAGGTCGAAAGAGCCGTCCTCGTAGTCGTTCTCCACCGCCTCATAAGCGTGACCTACGGAAGCCACAACGTATCCGTGAGAGGCAAGCTCAATGCACAGGAACGTGTTCGCCTCAACATAGCTGTTGTAGCCATGGCTGAACACAATCAGCGGGAATTTTCCCTCCGCGTGGGGTATGCCCTCGTAATAGTCGGCAACAAGCGCTTCCGCGGGCATTGTGCGGACGTGGTAAGCCTTACGCAATGCCGCGAGCTTCCTCTCGGAGAAAACGGGCGCTTTTTCCCTGCCGACTGTTTCGGATTTATCTGCGGGGTAGTACATACGCACGGGGATTTTGCGCGGCTTGTCCCCGCCGCCCAGCTGTTCCTTTCTCGCGGAGTCGGTTACGGAAAACGTCTCCGTGCCGACAGCGTATAAGCCGCTGACATAGTTCTCGGGTAGTGTAATCATATTCTTCTCCTTTTTCCTTTACGCTTTACAAGAGCCTTATCAATTTGCAGTTATCAATTCCCGCTTTCCAGAAGTCCTTCAGGGGAATGTTCTTCACTTGGCAGAGTATGGCGCAGTTCATCGCGCCGTGTCCTACGATAAGCACGTCCTTCCCCTCGGCGAGAAGCGGCTGAACCACCTCGCGGAGGAACTCGCCCGTGCGCGCATACAGCTCGTTAAGGCTCTCCGCACCCGAAACTGGAGCGGTGTAGTTCTGCGGCTCCTTGAACAGCGTGACAATCGGGCAGTCGGGGATTTCAAAGCAGTTTTCCACGCCCTCGTACTCTCCGAAGCACATCTCAACCAGCCGCTCGTCCGTGATAATCGGGACGCTTCGCCCGCTGAGCAGTATTTCGGCGGTCTCCCGAGCGCGGATAAGCGGCGAGCAATAGCAAATGTCAAAGTGTACGTCCTTGTATTCGAGAGCGGCGGCGCGAGCCATTGCTCTCCCCTCGTCATTCAGCGGAACGTCCGTTCTTCCCTGAAGCCTGTGCACGGCGTTCCAATCGGTCTTTCCGTGCCGCATTATATAGAGCATAGTTTTCCCTCTTTTCGGTTTATAAGTTTATTATAGCACGTTCTTCCCCCAAAGTAAAGTATATGAGCAATAATTCGGCTTGAAAAAACTTGAGGGCTACAAGGAAAGCGCAACCATTGGGGGTGTGGCGCGGAAGCCTTGGGGGGCGGCGCGGCAGCCTTGGAGGGCGGGGCGGTAGACCTGGGGGAGTGGCGCGGCAGCCTTGGGGAGTGGGGCGGCAGCCTTGGGGGGCGGCGCGGCAGCCTTGGGGGGCGGCGCGGCAGCCTTGG
>JBJESC010000121.1:0-3979 GCA_051882615.1 Oscillospiraceae bacterium | reverse complement strand
TACGCCGCCGTCGTTGTTGGACGGCGCGATAAAGCGGCACTTTTTCTTGATTTCTTCGTGTCCGTTTTCCATACAGAAGCTCCATTCGGCAGCCTCCAGCATATCAAGGTCGTTAAAGTAATCACCGAACGCCATAGTCTCGCTTCGGGATACGCCAAGGCTCTGCTGAAGCTTTTGCAGCGCTCTGCCCTTGCTTACTCCACCCGCCATAACGTCCATCCAGACCTCGCCCGACGCCTGAACATTGAGCTTATCCCCGAACGTCGCGTCAAAAAGCGGCTTTCCGTGTGCAAGAGTTCCGCGCATATCGCAGACAGCCAGCTTGTAGAACTCGTCGTCAATGTCAAGCATACTGTCAACTGCGGTGTGATACTTATAAAATCTCCCAACCTGCTCGTAAAACTCCGTCCCCATATCGAGATGGTACACTCCGCCCTTTGCACATGCAACAAGCAGAAATCCGCCCTCGCTGTTGCAGAAGCGGACAATTTCCTCGTAAATTTCGCGGCTCAGCAGGTCGCAGCCGACCACCTCGCCCTTATGGATAACGCACGCGCCGTTGTCGCAGATAAACGACATTTTCCCGACATAATCCTCAGGAAACAAATGCTCCAGAGCGCTGAAGGTGCGTCCGCTTGAAACCGCGAACGCAATATCACGCTCGAAAAGCGCGTCCAGCGTAGCCAGAAAATTGCCAGGAAGCCGCTTTTCATCGTCAAGCAGCGTACCGTCCATATCGCTCGCAATAAGCTTTATCATCATTTCACCTAATTCAAAAAAACCTGTTTTCTTTCCCCAAGTATACTGTCATTGAAAAACGACGCGTCATATCTTCTTATCGCGTCTTCAATAGTAACGAAAATATCTTCGGGTATATCCTCTTCGCGGGCAAGCCTCTCAAGCGCGGTAACATACGCTCTGCGGATTACCTGTGAGTCAAACACATTCACCTTTATACGGGAAGGCTCGCCCGTGTCAACATTTCTCAGAGTCCGATTATCCTGCTCGGCTATTCTGAACAGCTCGGGAATAAACTCGGTGCAATTCCTGAAAATCACACGCTGAATAGCCGCCGCTCTGCAAAGCGCGGAGAAGCTGTACTCTTTCGGAAGCCTGTTAAACACCGTAAGCAGAGTAAAATAATAGCTTTCCAGCGCACAGAACTTCTCCCCCTGACCTAAAGAAAGTGTCAGCGAGTCAACATTCGCCGCCGTGAACTTCATCGCGGTATCAAGCGCTGTTTTTCTTCCGTTCATCGGGCAGATGTCAATCGGCACGGGAACCTCGTTCTTGAGGTGTGAAATGTAGCCCGAAGCGCTCTCGCGGGACATCATCGGGAAGCTTCCCCGAAGTCTTACCGCCGTAATCTCGCCCTTCAGCGCCTGCCTTGCATAATGGAACACCTTCGCGGAGAGATTTTCACCCGCCGAAAGACCAAGCATCACAGGTCTGTCCGTTCTCACGCCCTTTTTGATGTCGCTGAGCGTAAGATGAACGTAATCGAAATCAAACACCTCGCACAGCCTCAGAAACATCGGGTCTACCAGACGAAAGATATAACCTATATTTCTCGGCAGCACTTTCATTTTCATCAAAGCGCGGAAATCCAGCTCGACATATTTTACTCCCGCCTCTCCCAGAGCTTCAATATAGCGGTAGATATAGTCCGGATTAACGTCATCGCGCAGAGTATAAACACAAAGGCTGTTATCTATCAGAATTGTCTTCATTTATTTTCCTTCTTACGACAGGCTGACGCCGCAGAAAAATCTGCGTCGATAATACGGCGTTGTAATATCGGAGGTCATAACTCCCGGCTCGCCGTTAGTGGGAGTAATGCAGGCAACCATCTTTCCCTCGCCTATGTAAATACCGCCGAACACCGCCTTGGTATTATCATCAACGCCGAAGAATACCAAATCTCCCGCCTTCAGTTCCTCGTAGCCTATCTGCCTGCCCATTGTGGACTGCTTTGCAATGCTGTGCGAACAGCTGTGGAAGCCGTTTTCTCTTAATACATAGTAAATAAAGCCGGGATTGTCAAATCCGTCGGGATTATTTCCCCCCATAACAAACGGCACTCCGATAAGCGAATTTGCCGTTGCCACAATACTCTCCGCCGCCGAATAATCAACTGCGGGAATTGAGGATGTTGACGAAGAACCCGCCGAGCTGCTTGAAGAGGGAACTTCCGAAGATGAAGAGCTGCTCTCTCCGGTTGAATTCGTCACGTTCTGCGAAGAAGTACTTCCCAAGGAGCTGTCGGAGCCTTCCCACGTTCCGGAACTCGCGTGGCTGCCTCCCCAATCCGGAATATCGCTGGACGGTTGGGAGCTTTCAGAGCCTTTCGCAACGCCCGCGATAATCACAGCCGCAACAACCCCAATTGCGACAAGTGTGACAACGACGATAATCAGAATATTGTTTTTCATTTTTATCTCCCCATTATCCTATGCCAAAAACGCCAAACAAATGCAGAATCAGAGCGGAACTACCTCAAGCTTATCGTCAACAATGGTAACCCGCGACCTTGCCGCCGCTTCGGAAACCTCCAACGTCAGGAAGTTGATGACAAACTTTGCTCCGGGATAGATTGTTCCCGTGCAGATTGCGCTCAGATTATCCTTGTTCTTTATATCCTCATCAAGCTGGTTTATAGTTTCCTGTATCTGTGTTTTTCTCATCGCGTGGAAGAGCTTATTCTGCGTTTCGATACGGAACTGTTTTTGCTGAGCTTCCGTCAGCATTCCTCCCTGCGCCTGCTTTCTCTGTTTAAGGAACGCAAGGTTTTTAATTGCCATATCGAATATTCTTATTGATTCGTTCAAATCTGCTTCCGCCTCACGTCTTCTCATAAAGAGTACCGAGCCGTCTCCGACATATACCTCGGTCGGAGTATACTTTGAAGAGCCGATAATAGCCGCGGTAACATCGTGCATTGAAGTAACCTTTCCGCCGCAGATAACTCCTCTGTTTGATTTCGTTGACAGCGCACCGTAGCAGAACACATTGCAAAAAGCAAACTGCTTGGAGACCACATCACCCTTGGAAAAAATCTCCGCATTCTCGCAGAAGCCTATATCGGCGTTTCCGTCACAAGTAACCTTACCGTTAATACATCCGCCGACAATTGTTACATTTCCGCCGGCTACAATCTCACCGCCGAAAACGCTTCCGTCAATCTTGACGTCCTTTCCGGCATTGATTGTAAAGCCCTCCATAATGTTTCCTTTGATATGTACGTTACCGAGGAAGTTTATGTTTCCGACGGACAAGTCGAGGTCCGCCTTTACGGTAACGCCCTCTTCTACATGGAAAGTACCGCCGCCGAACATAATATGTCCGTCACAAGCGGAGAGTATCTTCAAGCCGTCAAGCGTAAGCAAGGTGTTTCTTCCAAGCGAAATCTTAGGCTGAGTTCCCGGCTGAGCGGGTAATTCCTTTCCGAAAATGTTCTTTCCGGGAACGCCCTCGGTAGGCGGTACAATATCGGCAATAACATCGTTTTTCTGAATAGGAACAATCGCGTTCAGTTCTCGGAAATCCGCTATTCCGAATTCATCCTGCTGAGGCTTCAGCTTGTGCTCCTTATCATAGCGGTAGTTTATGTAGCCGTTTGCACCCTTTTTCGGCTCAATAGCCATAGCCACGCAAGTCGGAACCTCGTAAATCCTATCCTCAGCCATTCTCTTTATATTATCAAAAAGAATGCCCGTTGTTATTCCCGCACGCTTTATTGTATCGTTTATCATATCTATGGTAACATCAGCGCCGCCGTTCTGGGGTGCGTGGAGTGTAACGGTAGCGGAAAGTCCGCTTCCCTCACAGGTCAATTCAACTCTTCCATCAAGCTTTGCGCCCACTTCATCAGCCATTATGCCGCCTCCATTCCCTGCGGATAATCCGCGTTTTAATCAATCAGCTTTAAGGCAATACCGCACAATTATTGTCGTGCGATTGCGCTAGCAGATTTTTCGTC
>JBJESC010000120.1:0-17432 GCA_051882615.1 Oscillospiraceae bacterium | reverse complement strand
TGTCACAGAAACAAAGGGCGCTTGTCCCAACTGCGGCAAGAAGATGCTGCTGAAAAAGTCCAAGAAGGGCAAGCCTTTCTACGGCTGCGAGGACAGAGAGTGCAACTATATGACGTGGGACTTGCCGCTAGAGGAGAAATGCCCGAACTGCGGAAAGACACTCTTTAAGAAAACAGGCAAACTGGGCAAGATTTACTGCGCAAAAGAGGGCTGCGGCTACGAGCGGCCTTTGGATAAGGAGAAAAATGACGGTTAAGGTTATCGGCGCGGGACTTGCGGGCTGCGAAGCCGCATGGCAGCTTGCCGAACGCGGGTTTGAGGTAGAGCTCTGCGAGATGAAGCCGCAGAAATACTCCCCCGCGCACAAGTACGAGGGCTTTGCGGAGCTGGTGTGCTCCAACTCCCTCAAAGCGGTGCGCGTGGACAGCGCTTGCGGGCTTCTGAAAGAGGAGATGCGCCGATTGGGTTCGGTAATCGTACCCGCTGCGGAGAAAACCGCCGTTCCTGCGGGCGGAGCGCTTGCGGTTAACCGCAAGGACTTCTCGGACGAGGTAACGCGAGTTATCACAAGTCACCCGAATATCCGCGTGGTGAGCGGCGAGGTTACCGAGTTCCCCGAAAGGAATGCGGTTATCTGCACAGGTCCGCTCACGAGCGATTTGTTTGCGGAGAAGATACGCGAGCGGTTCGGTGAGAACGGCAAGTTTATGAGCTTCTTTGACGCTTCTGCGCCGATTGTCACGGCGGAGAGTATCGACCGCTCAATTGCGTTTTCGCAGTCGCGCTACGACAAGGGCGGGGACGATTATCTCAACTGCCCGTTTTCGAAAGAGGAATACGAACGCTTTTGGGAGGCTTTGGTACACGCAGAGCCTGCGGAGCTTCACGAATTCGATAAAAACCCGAACGTTTACGAGGGCTGTATGCCCGTTGAGGTGCTTGCAAAGCGCGGAATTGACAGCGTGAGATACGGCTGTATGAAGCCCGTAGGACTTACCGATCCCCGCACGGGCAGACGTCCGTGGGCGGCGGTTCAGCTCCGCAAGGAGAACGTTGAGGGTACGATGTACAACCTCGTGGGATTTCAGACGCACCTTAAATTCGGCGAGCAGAAGCGGGTGTTCTCGCTTATTCCCGGACTTGAAAACGCGGAGTTCGTGAGATACGGCGTTATGCACCGAAACACATACATCTGTTCGAGAACCCTGCTCGACAAGAGCTTTATGCTTAAAGGCTCGGATAACGTGTTCTTCGGCGGTCAGATTACGGGCGTTGAGGGATATGTGGAGAGCGCGGCTTCGGGAATTGTCGCGGGCAGAGCGCTTGCGGACAGGCTTTCGGGAAAAGAGCCGATTGCGCTCCCGAATACCACCATGCTGGGCGCGATTATCGGCTATGTGTGCGATTGGGTTGAGGACGGCTACTGCGAGTTCGACCCGATGGGCGCGAATATGGGCATACTCCCGCCGCTTGAAACGCAAATTCGGGATAAGCACGAACGATATGCGGCGCTTGCCGAGCGTTCGCTGAGGGATTTGGACAAGGCACTGAATGGAGATTGAATATGAAAATTGTAATTGATGGATTTGGCGGCGATAATGCCCCTGACGAGGTAATCAAGGGCGCGGCTCTTGCGGTTAAGGAGCTGGGAATAGAGGTTATCATCACGGGTGATGTGAATGTGCTGAAGGAGCGTATGACCGCACTCGGAGTGTCCGAAAACGGCATTACATTGGCGGCTGCCGAGGGCGTGGTAACTACCGAGGATAATCCTAAAGCAATTCTCAAGGAGAAAGCGGGAACGTCAATGGGCGTGGCTTTCAATATGCTCGCAAAGGGCGAAGTGGACGCGGCGATTTCTGCGGGAAGCACCGCGCATATCGTGCTTGGCGGCACAATGATTGCAAAGCGCATCAAGGGCGTTAAGAGAACCGCGCTTGTTCCGCTTATGCCCGCAAAGGGAGGAAAGCGCTATGCGGTAATCGACGGCGGCGCGAACCTCGACTGCCGTCCCGAAATGCTCCAGCAGTTCGCGATTATGGGAAGCTGCTTTATGAAAGCAACTATGGGCATTGAAAATCCCAGAGTTGGACTGCTGAATATCGGCACAGAGGACGAAAAGGGCAGAGAGCTTGAACACGAAACAAAGGTTCTCCTTGAAAACTCGCCGATTAACTTTGTGGGCTATGTAGAAGCAAGAGAAGTCCCGCTCGGAGCGGTTGATGTGCTCGTAACGGACGGCTTTACGGGTAACGTATTCCTTAAAGCCTGCGAGGGTATGGGCGCACTGATGAAGGACGCGCTGAAGGATATTTTCTTCGCAAATCTCAAGACGAAAATCGGCGCTCTGCTCGTAAAGAGCAAGCTCAAGAATTTTATGGCGCAGATGGACTATAAGACAATCGGCGGTTCTCCGCTTCTCGGTACGGCAAAGCCCGTGTTCAAGGCTCACGGAGCAAGCGACGCGGTTGCTTTCCTCGGCGCGTTCCGTCAGGCGGTTCGCTTTGTGGAGAACGGCGCGGTTGAGCACATGACCGAGAATATCGCGGCTCTGAATGTCGGGGAGAGTGTTGAAAATGGCTGATTTGGACAGACTTGAAAAAATGTCCGAACTTGAAGAAAAAATCGGCTACCGCTTTAAGGAGAGCGGCTACCTTACCCGTGCGCTTACTCACTCGAGTTATTCGGGCGGAAAGAACAACGGCTCTAACGAGCGGCTGGAGTTCCTCGGTGACGCGGTTTTGCAGCTTATCGTGTCGAAGTATCTTTTCACGAATATGCTGACCGTGCCCGAAGGGGGGCTTACCAAGCTCCGCGCTTCGATTGTGTGCGAGAATTCGCTCTATGATTTCGCAAAGAGAATAGACCTCGGAAAATACATTCTGCTCGGCAAGGGCGAGGAGATGACGGGCGGCAGAGACAGGCGCTCTATTTTAGCTGACGCTTTTGAAGCGCTGATAGCCGCGATTTTCCTTGACGGCGGCGAGGACGAGGCGCAGAAGATGATTCTGAAATTCGTACCGAGTATTGAAGCGCTCAAATCGGGAAAGGTTCGCCTTGGCGACTACAAGACGATTTTGCAGGAGATTATTCAGCAGAACCCCGAAGAACGTATCTCCTACGAGGTTTCCGAGAACGGCGACAAGCCGCAGTGCAAGGTCTTTCATGCGTCCGTACTGCTGAACGGGCAGGTAATCGGCAGCGGCTCGGGACTTTCCAAAAAGGAAGCGGAGCAGGCTGCTGCCCGCGAGGCGGTTAAGCTGATGGGCTATGACGTTAGTTAATCGAAAATGAAGAAAACAAACGTTTCGATTTTTATTCCGCATATCGGGTGTCCGCACAGGTGTACGTTCTGCGACCAGAGGAGCATTTCGGGAGCGGCGAAAGCGCCTTCCGCGGCGGACGTTTCGCGGGTGCTGGAGGAGCAGGCGGGACACCTTGCGGAGCGCGGCTTCACGGCTGAAATCGCGTTCTTCGGCGGCAGCTTTACGGCTGTTCCGAGAGCGTATATGCTTGAACTCTTGGAAGCGGCGAGGACGGCAAGGGATCGGTTTCCCGTGTATTCGGGGATACGGTGTTCAACCCGTCCCGACTGCGTTTCGGAGGAGATTGTGTCCGTTCTGCGGGAGTACGGCGTTACCGCTGTGGAGCTGGGCGCTCAATCGATGGACGATGAGGTTCTGCGGCTCAACGAGCGCGGTCACACCGCCGAGGACGTGCGCCGTGCAAGCGAGTTAATCAAGAGCGGCGGAATGGAACTCGGGCTTCAGATGATGACGGGGCTGTGGGGGGACTCTCCCGAAAAGTCGCTCCGAACAGCCGGGGAGTTTATCAAAATCCACCCCTCAACCGTGCGGATTTACCCTACGGTTATCCTCAGAGGAACGCGGCTCGGCGAGCTTTACGAGAGCGGAGAGTACCGCTCGTTCTCGTTTGAGGAAACGGTGGACTTGTGCGCGGAGCTTTTGCGGAGGTTCGAGGATAACGGTATTTCCGTAATCAGAATGGGACTTCACGCAAGCCCCGACGTGGAGCGGGAAATGCTCTCGGGAGTATACCACCCCGCATTCCGTGAGATTGTGGAGGGCAGACTGTTTTTAGAGAATATGAAAACGCGGCTTTCCCGAATGGAAAAAGGAAGCTACACGGTGCTGACGGATAATCGGAATATCAGCAAAGCCGTAGGACAAAAACGCGCGAATATTGAGGAGCTGCGAAAGCTCGGATACGAGATAAGCGTAAAGCCGAAAAACGGCGCGTATATTGAAATAACAGAGAACAATTCCGCACTGTAGGACAGAAAACGTGCGGCTTAGGAACAGGAATGACAAATGCTATTTAAAACGCTTGAAATACAAGGCTTCAAGTCCTTTGCGGACAAGACCGTGCTGGAGTTCGACACGCGCACTACCGCGATTGTCGGCTCAAACGGCAACGGCAAGAGCAATATTTCGGACGCACTGCGCTGGGTAATGGGCGAACAGGGCGCTAAAACTCTGCGCGGCGAGAAGATGGAGGACGTTATTTTCCACGGCACAACGGAGCGTAAGCCGATGGGCTTTGCCCGCGTGGCGCTGACTATCGACAACTCCGACAGGGCGCTTGCTATCGACAGCGACGAGGTTGTGATTTCCCGAAAGCTCTACCGTTCGGGCGAGAGCGAGTACCTGATAAACGGCAAGAAATCACGTCTGCGCGATATTCAGGAGCTGCTGATGGGCACCGGTCTCGGTCGTGACGGATACTCCATTATCGGACAGGGACGAGTTTCCGAGATAATAAGCGCCCGCGATACGCAGCGCCGCGAGATTTTCGAGGAAGCGGCGGGAGTTTCGCTGTTCCTCCATAAGAAAGCGGACGCCGAGAAGCAGTTGGCACAGGCGGAGGACAACATCGTCCGTCAGCGCGACTTAATCCGTGTGGACGAGGAAAGACTGCCCATTCTGAAACGGCAGTCCGAAAAGGCGGCACTTGCCGCAGAGCTGCTTGCAGAGAAGAAAACGCTGGAGATTTCCGTTTCGGTTGCAAGGCTTAACGAGAAGCGCACAACGCTCTCCGAGCTGTCGGACGGAATTCTCAAAAATCAGGCAGAGGTGGAAAACTATCAGCGCGATATAAAGAACGCCGAGGATAATATTGAGAAGCTTTCGGACGAGAAGCTGTCGGCTCAGGGACGGCTGGAGCGCGTTCGTTCAAGCATACAGTCGGAGAACGAGGAGCTTGCCGAAAAGAGAGCCGCAATTTCCGTTGCCGAAAACGATTTGAAGCACAACGAACAGCGCAGAGCCGAGATTGCCGAGCAGCTGAATAACGCCCGCCGCAGCGAGGAGGACTTCGTTAAGCAGACGGAAGCGCTCAATTCGCAGATCGAAGAGAAGAACAAGCGCACAGCGGATTATGACGCTGAAACGGCTAAGCTCGGCAAGGAGCTGGACGAGATTTCCAGCCGCTCGAATGCTGCGGATGAAAGCTCCTCCGCTCTGGAGTCGCAGATTGCCGCAGCGAGAAGCGAGGAAGCGAAGCAGGAGCTTGCGGCTTCGCTTGCGAAGCGCGGCGCGGAGGAAGCAACCGAGCAGCGCGAGTCGTTCCTCAAGGATTTAAGCGAGGGCGAAAAGCGTATTGCCGAGTATAAAAACGAACTCGCGGCGGTTAAGAAATCCGCCTCCGAGAACGTGGAGAAAAGGTCCGCCGCAGAGAATAAGCTCGCGGGACTTGAACGCCTTTCGCAGGGCAAGAAGAAGCGCTATGACGAAGCGAGAACGGCTCTGGAGCAGGTGAACTCCGAGCTCTCCGAAAAGCAGCAGCGCCACCGCGTTCTGTCCGATATTGAGAAGAGCCGTGAGGGCTATTTCCGCTCCGTTAAGGATATTCTGAACGCGGGCGAACAGGGACGCATAAGAGGAATTCACGGAATTGTTGCCGATGTAATTACCGTTCCCGAAAAGTATGTTGTGGCGATTGAAACGGTGCTTCAGCCCGTAATGCAGAACGTTATCGTGGATAACGAGGACACCGCTGTCCGCTGCATTAACTTCCTGAAGGAGACGAACGCGGGACGTGCGACAATGCTCCCGCTCACCTCAATTAAGGGCAGGAGCTTCAACGAGCCGAGACTGTTCGACGAGGACGGCTTTGAGGGTATCGCGGGTTCGCTTGTCGAGTGCGCGGACGAGTACGCGGGGATTGTAAGCAATCTCCTCGGCACTACCGCCGTAGTTGACGATATAAACACCGCTAAAATGATAGGCAGAAAGTACGGGTATAAGTTCCGTATCGTTACTCTTGACGGACAGACCGTAAACGCGGGCGGTTCGTACACGGGCGGTTCGCGCGTGAGCAAGGGCGGCATTATCTCCCGTAAGCAGGAGCTGGACTCCTTGTATGCGGATATTTCAAAGCTCCGCGAGAGCGCTAAGGCGAAGAATGAAGATTACGAGCGCTGCAAGGCGGAGGTCAGCAAGTACACCATTGAGCTGGAGGGTATGAACGACCTTATCCGCAGCCTTGCAAACGAGGATATAAGGCTCTCGGCGGAGATTTCCAGAATAAACGCGCTGATTGAACAGCTTGAAAATCAGGGCGAAACCTCGCGCTCCACGCTGTCGGGCTTTGACGCGCAGATAAAGCGTCACAACGAGGATTACGAAAAGGCGCAGACGGAAATTTCAGCGCTTTCCGAGAAGATTGCGGCTCTGGAAAAGCAGTACGAGGAGCAGTCGGGCGAACGCTCTGCCGTTCAGCAGAAAATGAGCGACATTTCCGACAGGATAAAGCAGCTCAGCCTCGACAAACTGGACGTACTCCACGAGATAGATATGCTCAGACAGCAAATCAGAAATCTGGAGGAGAACCGCAAAGCGCTGCTTGAAAACAGCGACAGCGTGCGTAAGGTAACCGCTCAGCTGGACGAGGACGACCGCAGAATTCGTGAGAAAATCGAGGTTATCACCCGCGAGCTTGAAGAGGGCAGCGGAAAGATTACCGAGAAGAACGAGGAAATCACGCAGCTGACCGCGCAAATAAGCGGCTTTGAAGCGAAGATTACCGCGCTCCACAAGGACATCAGCGAAGCAAATCAGCACAAGGAGCACTATTCGAGAGAATTCGCGCGTCTGGACGAGCGTAAACAGTCCGTTCAGAAGGAGTACGACAAGATAGTGTCGCTGCTGTACGATAACTACGAATTAACCGTGTCGCAGGCGACCGAGCAGGCGCAGGAGCTTGAAAACCTGCTCTATTCCGAGAACGAACTCGCCGAGCTTACCAAGCGCATAAGCGCACTCGGCGTGGTAAATATGGAGTCAATCGAGGAGTACCGCACGGTATCCGAGCGATACGAGTTCCAGTCCGCGCAGCTGCGCGATATTGAGGACTCCAAGCGTGAGCTTGAAAAGCTCATTGAGAAGCTCACGGGCGACATCAAGAAGCAGTTCCTCGACAGCTTCAACGAAATCAACCGCTACTTCAAGGAAGTGTTTGTGCAGATATTCGGGCCCGGCTCTCACGCGGAGCTGGAGCTCACAAATCCCGACGATGTGCTGAATTCCGGAATTGAAATCAAGGCTGCGCCTCCCGGAAAGGTTATCAAGAATCTTATTCAGCTTTCGGGCGGGGAGCAGGCGATGGTTGCGGTTACGATTTACTTTGCGATACTTATGCACCGCCCCACTCCGTTCTGTATGCTGGACGAGGTTGACGCGCCGCTTGACGTGGTGAATGTCGAGAAGTATATCGCCTACGTCAACCGCTTCAGCCGCCGTACTCAGCTTATGATAATCTCGCACAGACGCGGAACTATCGAGGGCTGCTCGGTGCTGTACGGCGTGTTTATGCAGGAAAAGGGCGTATCCCGTCTTATCAGACAGGAGCTTACCGATGATATGGAAGGAATAACGAACTGATGGGTTTATTTGATAAGTTTAAGAAGAAAGACAAAACCGAGGAAGCTGCTCCCGAAGCTGAGAAAACGGAAGTCGCTCCTCCCCCTGCGGACGAGGAGAACAGACCGTCCCTGTTAGAGCGACTTCAGGGCGGAACGCCGATTTTCACCGACCACGAGAGCGACATTCAGTTCCAGGAGGAATACGAGAAGCAGCAGCGCGAGCTTGCGTCCTACAAGCTGCGCGAGGGCTTGAAAAAGACCAAGGACGGCTTTGTCAGCAAGGTGGAGCTGCTTATCAACTCCTTTACCAAGATTGACGAGGACTTTTTTGACGAGCTGGAGGAAACGCTTATCCTCTCGGACATCGGAGCGGAAACGAGTATGGAAATCTGCGACAAGCTCCGCGCCGAGGTAAAGCGCACGGGCACTACCGAGCCTGCCGAGGTTAAGCAGATGCTGAAGAATATCATCGCCGAAATGCTCAGCGGCGGCAGCGAGCTGAATATCAGCACAAAGCCCTCCGTAATTATGGTAATCGGCGTAAACGGCGCGGGAAAGACCACCACAATCGGCAAGATGGCTGCGAATTTCAAGAACAGCGGCAAGAAGGTAGTAGTAGCGGCGGCGGATACGTTCCGTGCGGCGGCAATCGACCAGCTTAACGTGTGGACAGACCGCGCGGGAGTGGATATTGTAAAGCATTCCGAGGGCGCAGACCCCGCGGCGGTTGTGTTTGACGCGATTTCGGCGGCAAAGGCTCGCGGCGCGGACATTGTGCTGTGCGATACGGCGGGAAGACTTCATAACAAGAAGAACCTTATGGAGGAGCTGAAGAAAATCGCCCGTGTAATCTCACGCGAACTCCCCGAAGCGAGCGTGGAAACGCTGCTCGTGCTGGACGCTACCACGGGACAGAACGCGGTTAATCAGGCGAAGCTGTTCAACGAGAGCGCGGATATTACGGGCATTGTTCTCACCAAGCTGGACGGTACGGCAAAGGGCGGCATTATCATTCCGATTAAGAATGAGCTGGGGCTTTCCGTAAAGCTTGTGGGAGTGGGCGAGAAAATTGACGATTTGCAGCCGTTTATCCCCGAAGATTACGTTGAAGCATTATTTGAGTAATACCCGATTGACATTTCGGAATTTTTGTGTTATAATCTATCTTAATATGGATTATTGTGCCCGTTTGTTCTGAACGGACGGGTAATTTACTTAATTATCATATCGAAAGGAAAGGCTATGGAAACACAACAGAAATCGAGCGACAGTACCCCTGTCCGAAAACGTTTGATTATCGCGTCCAACAACGCGGGAAAAATCCGCGAGTTCAAGGAGCTGCTCAGCCCCTATGGGTTTGACGTGCTTTCTATGCGCGAGGCGGGCTTTAACGATGAAATCGTTGAGGACGGAGAGACATTCGAGGAAAACGCGCACATAAAGGCGCGGGCGGTCTTTGACGCTGTTCACCTGCCGACTATCGCGGACGACAGCGGACTTGAGATTGACTTCCTTGACGGTGCGCCGGGCGTTTATTCGGCAAGATACGCGGGAGAGGGTGCGTCCGATAAGGAGCGCTGCAAGAAAGTTCTCGATGAAATGCACGGCGTAGCTCATGAGCTGCGCGAGGCGCGTTTTGTCTGCTCGATTTATTTTATCAATGACGAAGACGATGAGTATTCTGTAAACGGCGAGGTTCGCGGGTACATCGGGGATAAGCCTATCGGTAAGAACGGTTTCGGCTACGATCCCATTTTTATGCTCAACGAGGACGAGAGTATGGCGACAATCAGCGAAAAGGAGAAAAACGAAATCTCCCACCGCGCTATGGCGTTCAAAAAGCTCTCGGAGATTTTGAAGGAGAAGTTTTCATAAATGCTTAACAGTAAACAGAGAGCGTCGCTGCGTTCTATGGCGCAGTCTTTAAGCCCGATTTTCTATATCGGAAAGCAGGGAATCTCTGACGAAATAATAAACCAGCTTGAAAACGCGATTAACGCGCGGGAATTGATTAAGCTGGGTGTTCAGGAGAATTGCGAGTATACCGCTCGCGAGGCGGCGGATTTGATTGCTCCGAAGCTGGGCGCGGACGTTGTGGCGGTTATCGGACGGAAGTTCGTGCTGTTCAGAGTGAGCAAGGATCCCAAGAAGCGGGTGATTGACATTGGCTGAGGTTAAAACCGGAATATTCGGAGGTGCGTTCAACCCTCCGCATAACGGGCACGTTAATCTTGCTCTTGAGGCGGTAAAGCAGCTCAATCTGCGCCGCCTGATAATTATTCCGACATTTGAAAGCCCCCATAAGACGACAAAGCTTGCTCCGTTTGAGCAGAGAATGGAAATGTGCGAACGGGCTTTTCCCGAAGTGCTCGAATACGGAAAGGGAATGAAGTGCGAGATTGAAATAAGCGATATAGAGCGCCACATGGGCGGCGTGAGCTATACGATAAACACAGTCCGCGAGCTGAAAAAGCAAAAGCCCGACCGGCGCTTCTTCCTGCTTATCGGAGGGGATATGCTGTATTCATTCGATAAGTGGTTCAAGTACGAATCGCTTCTCAAGGAGTGTCAGGTGTGCGCTGCCGCGAGAGGCGGCGACAATTACGCGGATATGCTGGAGTTCGCGAATGAGATGGGCAGGATAAAGGTGCTGCCGATGGATATTGTGGACGTAAGCTCCACGCAGGTGCGGGAGAGCGTTGCCGAGGGCGGCGATATTTCGGCTTTTGTTCCCAAGACGGTGGCAGACTATATTGCCGAAAACGGACTCTATAAATCTTAAAAGTAACCGAGGTTTTGGATATTGAGCAGATACGCAGAATTTGACGAGTATGAGCGGCTGATTAAGGACTTGCTCTCCAAAAAGCGCTTTACTCACAGTATGAATGTTGCGGAGGAGTGCTATAAGCTCGCGGAAACGCACGGCGCGGACAAGAAGCGCTGTTACCTCGCGGGATTGCTCCACGATGTGATGAAGGAGGAGCTTCCCGAAAAGCAGAAGCAGTACGTTATGGAAAGCGGGCTGTCCCCCGATCCCGCCGAGGTGGCTTCAAAATCCCTCTGGCACGGAATAGCGGGCGGATATTATGTCCGCGAAAAGCTGAAAATAGACGATGACGAGGTTATAAGCGCTATCCGCTACCATACCGTTGGCTGCGCAAGAATGACGCTTCTGGAGAAAATCGTTTATCTCGGCGATATGGTTTCTGCGGACAGAAGCTACAAGGACGTTGAGAAAATGCGGGACTACTGCTATAAGGACATCAATGTCGCAATGTCGGTAGCGCTCGGTTACCAGATTGCGGAGGTTTGCGGGAAGTGCGGATTGCTGCCCGTATCAACGTTCGAGGCGTATAACTACTATCTGAAATTCAACGAGAATAAGGAGCATTTATGACTGATAGAGAAGAACTTGAAATCGTCGTTAAGGCGCTGGATTCCAAGAAAGCGGAGGAGATTTCCGCGCTTAAGGTCGGGGATCTGACCATTCTGGCGAACTACTTTGTTATCGCGTCCGCAACCAGCACAACGCAGGTTAAGGCGCTTGCCGACGAGGTGGAGTACCAAATGCAGCAGAAGGGAATTACCCCTAAGAGCGTTGAGGGCGTTCAGAGCCGCGATTGGATTGTGCTGGACTATATTGACGTTGTGGTTCACGTTTTCCATAAGGAAGCGAGGGACTTCTACCAACTCGAAAGACTTTGGGCTGACGGAGAGAAAATTGACATTTCCGACATTATCGCCGAATAATGTTAATAATATTTGGCGTATCTTGCCAAAAAAGCAAATCGCTGAAAAAATGTAAAATAACCGCTTGACAAAAATGGCAAAGTGGTGTATAATATTTCATATACTCTTATGTATAACTACGATTGAATAATCATAGAACCTGTGCCATTCGGCAAAGGGAGGGAAATATAGATGGCAGAAATTCATCTCGGAAAGAATGAATCTCTTGATACCGCTCTTAAGCGTTTCAAGCGTTCTTGTGCTAGAGACGGCGTTCTTGCTGAAGTTCGTAAAAGAGAGCATTACGAAAAGCCTTCGGTAAAGCGTAAGAAGAAGTCCGAAGCTGCTCGTAAGCGCAAGTATTGATTTGCGAAAATGTAAACAACAGTCAAAGCGGGCAAGCTATTTGTCCGCTTTAATTGTAGGTAACAGAGTACCGAGCCGCAGTTTTGAAGTGAAAACAAAGCGGCGAGGGCTGATGATAATTGATATGCGAAAAGAATTCATCGGGGAAGGTTGAGCAAATGCTGTTTAAACCGACATATTGGATGAAGAGCGTTCTGGATATTGACGCAGAGTTTCTGCGCGAGAATAATATCCGCGCGCTTATTCTTGATATGGATAATACGCTTTCAATGCACGGAAGTCCCGAGGCGGAGGACGGCGTTATGGAGTGGCTTGACGAAATGCGGCGGTTTGGCGTGAAAATGCGCGTTGTATCGAACAATGTACCGAGCCGAGTTGTGCCGCTGGCTGCGAAAATGGGGCTTGAATGTACGCCGAACGGCGCGAAGCCGCTTGCTTTCGGAGTGCTTCGCGCGATTGATGCAATGCACGTTCAGCCGAGCAAGACGCTTGTGGTGGGAGACCAGATTTTCACGGATATTCTGGCGGGAAATCTCGCGGGAATACGCACTCTGCTGGTTGAGCCGTTCCACCTGGAGAACACCTGGACGTTTCGCTTGAAAAGGCGTGTTGAAAGCCTTGTTTTCCATAGGGATTACAGCAATCTTGAAATGAAGAATGTCCGCTATAAGGGCTGAATGGAGGGGAATATATGATAACATTCGGACCCGGAGGAAATTCATTAAGCTGGGGGAACCGTAAGTTTCCCGACGATTTGCCGCAGTATCTTGCGGAGCTCGGGCTTAACGGCTACGAGATTGAGTGCGGACGCGGAGTGAGAGTTTCGGAAGCCACGGTGCAGAGGCTCCCCGCGCTTGCCGAAAAAATCGGGATATGTGTTACGCTTCACGCGCCGTATTTCATCTCGCTGTCCTCGGTTGAGGAGGAAAAGCGCAATAACAGCGTGGACTACATTCTGCAATCGGCGAGGGCGGCAAAAGCTGTCGGAGCGCGTAAGGTGGTAGTCCACAGCGGCTCGTGTTCAAAAATGACGAGAGCGGAAGCAACCTATCTCGCGTCTCAGACGCTGAAAAACGCGCAGAAAGCGCTTGACGCGGAGGGACTTTCGGATATAATCATCTGCCCCGAAACAATGGGTAAGATAAATCAGCTGGGTACTCTCGAGGAGGTGCTGGAGCTGTGCGGGGTGGACGAGCGTTTTCTGCCTACCGTGGATTTCGGACACCTCAACGCGCGTACTCTCGGCGGGATAAAAACGCGCGAGGATTATGCCAAAATGCTGGATAAGATAGAGAACGCGCTCGGTCACGAGCGGCTGGCGAATATGCATATCCACTTCAGCAGGATTGAATATACAAACGGCGGCGAGAAGAAGCACCTGACCTTTGCGGATACGATGTACGGTCCCGATTACGAGCCGCTTATGGAGGAAATCGCAAAGCGCGGACTTTCCCCCTCAATAATCTGTGAAAGCGACGGAACCCAGGCTGAGGACGCTGCCGCTATGAAGAAATATTATGAAGGATTGGTAAAGTAAGCTATGAAAATTCTGGTTATGAATGGGCCAAACCTTAATCTTTTGGGAGAGCGCGAGCCGAATATCTACGGCGGCGACACTCTCGCTTCAATCAACGAGGAAATCGCTTCTGCCGCTCGGAAGCTGGGACACGAGACTTCGTTCTTTCAGTCCAACAGCGAGGGCGCGCTTATCGACGAGCTTCACGCCGCACGTCTGAGCTTCGACGGCGTTATCCTCAATGCGGGTGCGTATACGCATTACAGCTACGCTATCCGCGACGCTATCGCCGCAATTAAAATTCCCGTTGTCGAGGTTCATCTCAGCAACGTGAACAGCCGCGACGAGTTCCGCAAGAACAGCGTAATCGCGCCCGTTTGCAAGGGCAGTATCGCGGGCTTCGGAAAATACAGCTATCTGTTGGCGCTGTCTGCGCTGGATTATATGGTTGGTGATAAGAAGTGAGTGCGGTAACTACGCTTGCCGAGTGGCTGCCGGACGAGCGCCACGCCGCGTTGATTACCTCTCCGCTGTCGCTGAGGTATCTGTGCGGATTTCCGATTGATAACGGAGTGCTGTTTGTTACCAAGGAAGAAAGCTTCCTGTTTCTGAGAGGAAACGTCCTGAAAAGTCTCCCGCCAATGCTGCTGGAGAAGCTTCTGGAGCGCTTTCCCAAGAAAACTACGGATTTTACCGTCAAGGAGCTGAAAACCGAAAAGCAGCTTCTGGATTTGATGATTAAATACGGCGCGAAGTATCTGTATATCGAGTCGGACAGGATGCCGGTCGCGGATTTCAATATGTACAAAGAACAGCTCCACTATGCGGAGTTTGATACGACGGACGCACTCCCGAACGAGCTGCTTCGGCTGCGTTCGGTCAAGACCGAAACCGAGCTTGACGCTATCGAAGCCGCACAGAAAATCTGCGACAAAGCATACGAGCGCCTGCTGAGCAATATCCGCGGCGGAATGACCGAGCGGCAGATTGCGGCTCTGCTGGAGTTCTACCTTACCGATTACGGCAGCAGCGGAGTGCCGTTCCCAACGTCTGTGCTCTCGGGTGAAAATACCGCAAAGCAGTATTTAAAGCCTTCCGACAGGACAATCCGCGAGGGAGATTTCGTTATTCTGGAATTCGGGGCGACATTTGGAGGGTATTGCGCGAAGATGTGCCGCACAATCGCGGTGGGAGAAATTCCGCTTAACCGCGATAACGCCTACAATGCCGTATCCTGCGCGATTGCGGACGGTCTGCGCTCGCTCAGAGCGGGGATAGGCGGCAAGGTTGCCGACAGCGTGGCGAGAAGCACTCTTGCGGCGTGGGACGCGGACAAGTACTGCTCGTCCGACTTTGCTCACGGGATAGGTCTGGAGGTTGTCGAGCCGCCGCTGGTGTCGCAGAACAGCAATGCACAGTTGAGGGCTAACACCGTTCTTGCGGTTCATTGTGCAATAATTGTCGGGGGCAAATTCGGCGTGAAGATAGGCGATATGGCTATTCTCACCGAGGACGGCTGCATTGACTGTACCAAGGCGACCAAAAGCCTGGTTCATCTTTGAGTCGGATTATCCTGATTTGGCGATAAATTAAAAAAATTTTTAAAAAGCACTTGCAATATTTATCAAAATTTGTTACAATATAAAATGAGGTTTGTATTTCTTGAAATCCGAGTAATGGATTCAAGAAAATAATCGTATAGAAATTAATTTTTTTGGAGGTTCGCTATGATTACAGCGGGAGATTTCAGAAACGGTATGACATTTGAGGAGGACGGCAACGTACTTCAGATTGTTGAGTTCCAGCACGTCAAGCCCGGTAAGGGTGCTGCGTTCGTTCGTACCAAAATTAAGAACGTTATTACCGGTGCAGTAGTTGAAAAGTCCTACAACCCCTCTGCAAAGTTCCCTACCGCGTTTGTAGAGAGAAGAGATATGGAGTATACCTACTCCGACGGTGAGCTTTATCACTTTATGGATCAGGAAACCTACGAGGATGTTCCCGTAAACGCTTCCGATCTCGGTGACAACTTCAAGTTCGTCAAGGAGAATATGATTTGCAAGGTTATGTCCTACAAGGGCAAGGTATTCGGCGTAGAGCCTCCGAACTTCGTTGAGCTTCAGGTTACTCAGACCGAGCCCGGCTTCGCAGGAAACACCGCTACCAACGCTACCAAGCCCGCTACTCTTGAGACAGGCGCTGAAATCCGCGTTCCGCTGTTCATCAACGAGGGCGAGGTTATCAGAATTGATACTCGTACAGGCGAGTATATGGAGAGAGTTAAGTAATTCTCATCTGTAAAGGAGGATGTTTACTATGACTATCGGTGAAAAGGTTTCCTACATCAAAGGTCTCTGCGAGGGAATGAACAAGGAGGACAAGATTATCAGCGCTATTCTTGACGTGCTGACTGATATTGCCGACAATCTTGCAGAGGTTGACGAGGAGCTCGATGATGTTGCGTCCGTTATGACCGACCTTGAAGAGGCGGTTTCCGATATTGAGGACGACCTCTACGGCGACGATGAGGACGAGGATTACGAGGACGATTACGACGACTTTGACGACCTCGACGATATGTACGAGACTGTCTGCCCCAACTGCGGAAACTCTATCCGCTTTGATTATGAGCAGGCAAACAAGGGCGGAATGGATTGCCCGAACTGTGGAAAGCATCTTGTTTTTGAGCTTGATGAAGAGGACGACAGCGAGGAGTTATAATTCGCCTGAATTATCAAAACTGTGAGTTCGGAGCAGGGAGTTTTTATACCAATGCTGTGCGATAAAGCAGACTGAATATCGTGTGCTTGCCGATTTGTTCTATGGCTGGCGCACGGTTTGTCGGCGGCAGATTTGGTATCACTCCGCTCCGAATTTTTTGTTAGGAGACAATTATGAGCTGGAGAGATAATCTGATACAAATAGAAGCATACGTTGCGGGCGAACAGCCGAACAAGACGGATTTTATCAAACTGAACGCAAACGAGAACCCTTATCCTCCCTCTCCCGAGGTGATAAAGGCGATACGGGAGTTTGACGGTGCGGGGCTTAAGAAATACCCGAACGCAAATTCTGCGGCTTTTGTCCGCGAGCTTGCCGAGTATCACGGCTTGAAGCCCGAAAACGTGTTTGCGGGAAACGGCACGGACGATGTGCTGTCGCTGTGCTTTCGCGCGTTCTTCAATTCGGACAAGCCGATTTTGTTCCCGAATATCACCTATTCGTTCAATACGGTGTGGTGCGATATTCTGAGAATTCCGTTCAAGCAGATTGCGGTTGACGAAAATTTCAATATCAACGCAGCAGACTACGCGGTTGAAAACGGCGGTATCGTGCTTGCGAACCCCAATGCTCCGACCTCAATCGGGCGCGGAAGGGAGTTTATCCGTGAAATCCTCGACAGCAACCACGACAGCGTAGTTATCGTGGACGAAGCGTATGTCGATTTCGCAAAAGAGGATATTACGGCAATTCCGCTGCTTGCGGAGTACGAGAATCTCGTAATCACGCGAACCTACTCCAAGAGCCGCTCAATGGCGGGAATGCGTCTGGGCTATGCAATGGGCAGTAAGGACGCAATCGCGGCAGTGTACGCGGCAAAGGACAGCGTAAACAGCTACCCCGTGGACAGCGTTGCACAGGCGGCAGGAATTGCTTCCATAAAGGACGAAGCGTACTTCCGCGAAACGCTTGCTAAAGTAATCGCAACTCGTGACCGCGTTACCGAGAAGCTCCGCTCAATGGGCTTTATCGTTCCCGACAGCTCCACGAATTTTCTTTTTGCAAGTCACAAAACCCGCAGCGCGAAAGAGATTTTCGAATATCTCAAAACAAAGGACATCTATGTGCGCTGGTTCAATAAGCCGCTTATTGACAATCATCTCCGAATTACAATCGGAACAGACGCGCAAATGCAGACGCTTTGCGATAATATTGAGG
>JBJESC010000119.1:0-4009 GCA_051882615.1 Oscillospiraceae bacterium | reverse complement strand
CTGGACCCACTGATTAAGAGTCAGTTGCTCTACCAACTGAGCTAAAGCTGCATATTATCTGTTGTTCTCGGAAAGCAACCCCGAACACACGAGGCTCGGGGTGTTTCCGCTGGTGCAGGCGATGGGACTTGAACCCATACGACGTTGCCGCCACTGGCACCTGAAGCCAGCTCGTCTGCCAATTCCGACACGCCTGCATATTAAATTCGGCGACTATTCACCGAACATAAAGCATTATATCACAATGCCGACGGTTTGTCAAGTGGTTTTTAGGATTTTTTTGAAATATCCGCGGATATACCGCGGATATTTGACGAAATTGCGGCAAACCGGAGAGATTACCCGAATATTCCCAATCCCTCGAGCAGGATTTTCACTCCGAGCAGGACAAGTATTGCTCCTCCGACTATCTGCGCCTTGGACTTGTACTTCGTGCCGAACAGGCTTCCAATCTTCACTCCGACCGCCGAGAAGATGAACGTCACTACTCCGATAAACGATACCGCGGGTACAATCTGCACGTCAAGGAACGCGAATGTAACGCCTACCGCGAGCGCGTCAATGCTGGTTGCAATCGCAAGCGGAAACATTTTCTTCGGCGACATCGAGGCGTCCGCGCTTTCCTCCTCGTCCTTGCCGAACGCTTCCTTAATCATATTTCCACCGATTATCAGAAGCAGTCCGAACGCAATCCAATGCGAGAATTTCGATACCAAGTCCGAAAAGCCCACGCCGAGGAAGTAGCCTATTACGGGCATAAGCGCCTGAAATCCGCCGAACCACAAGCCTGCAGTCGCCATGTGTTTGAACTTGATTTTCCCGAGCGACAATCCCTTGCATATAGACACCGCGAATGCGTCCATAGACAACCCCACCGCCAGAATGAAAAGCTCAATAAGTCCCATTATAATGTCCTCCGTTTTATGTCCGCGGGCAAGCATTAAAAAAAGACCCGCAGACAGTTTTCCACCGTCTGTGAGTCTCATCGTCAGCGATAAATCGCTTATCATATACCGGGCTTTCGCCATTATGTCGATAGATGCGCCGATTGAAAAACCGACCGACTACTCCCTCAAAGAGAAATGTTATAGTGTAAGTATAGCAGAAAAACGGGGGCTTGTCAAGGGGAATTTTCCTCGGAACAGCGACGATTATGTCGTTTGTTCGGGTGAAGCGGGGATGAAAGAAGAGTTTTTAACGTGTTTGAGTGGATTTTGGGCATAATTCACAAAATTTGCTTTATTTTTAATTTTCCTCAAAATTACTCTTGACTTTTGCGAGTTAGTCTTGTATAATCAAGTTAGTTAAAGCAAACTTATTTTGGCGGTGATAATATGACTTTAAAACAAGCGGCGGACGGAATGGAATACAGGGTTCGCAATATTGATGTCGATGACGAGGAGCTTAGGTCTTTCCTTTTCTCGCTCGGGTGCTATGACGGCGAGAAAATCACGGTTGTTTCGCATTTGCGCGGAAGCTGCGTGGTGTCTATCAAGGACGGAAGATACAGTATCGACAATCAGCTTGCGGACGCTATCAGCGTTTCGGCGTAAGGGTTTTTATACACAGCGGTTAGTCTTAATTAACCGACTTAATTAACCGAGAACAAAAGAGGAGATATAAAATGAGAATTGCATTGGCGGGTAACCCCAACTCGGGTAAGACCACGATGTTCAACGCTCTCACGGGCGGAAATGAAAAGGTGGGAAACTGGGCGGGCGTTACCGTAGATAAAAAAGAGCGCCCGATAAAACGCTCGCTGTGTCAGCCGAATTGCCCCTCTGTCAACGCGGAGGCTTGCCCCTCGAATTGTGGGGGGAAGTGTACGGCAAAGCAGATAATCGCGGTTGACCTGCCGGGAGCGTACTCCATGTCGCCGTTTACGAGCGAGGAGTCCGTAACCCGCGACTACATACTTCAGGATAACCCCGATGCTATCATCAACATCGTGGACGCGACAAACCTTTCGCGTTCGCTGTTCTTCACAACGCAGCTTCTGGAGCTGGGTATCCCGATGGTGGTGGCACTCAACAAGTCCGACGTCAACGAGAAGAACGAAACGAGGATTGACGACGCTCTGCTCTCCGAAAAGCTCGGCTGTCCCGTTATCAGCACCTCCGCCGCCTCGGCACAGGGCTTGCGCGAGGTGGTGGAAGCAGTTGAGCGGCGTATCGGAACCAAGCAGACTGCGCCTTACGTTCAGGGCGAAATCGACCTTTCGGACAAGGCGTCGGTAGAAGAAGCCGACAAGGCGCGTTTTCGGTTCGTTGACGAAATCGTTTCGGCTGTTGAAACCCGCAAAACGCGTTCCTACGAGAAAACCCTCGGCGACAAAATAGACCTTGTAATCACCAATCGCTGGGTGGGAATTCCGATTTTCGCGGTTGTGATGTTCCTTGTGTTTATGATTTCGCAGACGTGGCTGGGCGCGCTTATTTCCGATTGGCTTACTGCGCTTCTGACGATGTTTCAGGAGTGGGTAGGCGGGCTTCTTGTCAATGCGCACCCGCTTTTGCAGGCGATACTTGTGGACGGCGTACTCGGCGGTTTAATCGCCGTGCTGGGCTTTTTACCGCTGGTTATGATAATGTACTTCCTCATTGCTTTGCTTGAGGACTGCGGATATATGGCGCGTGTGGCGGTAGTGCTCGATCCGATTTTCAAGAAAGTGGGGCTTTCGGGAAAGTCGGTAATCCCGTTTGTAATGACAATCGGCTGTGCCGTACCCGGAATAATGGCAAGCCGTACCGTCCGCGACGAGCGCGAGCGCCGCGCTACCGTAATGCTCACTCCGTTTATGCCGTGCGGAGCGAAAATTCCCGTAATCGCGCTGATTTCGGGCGCGTTCTTCGATAATGCGGGGTGGGTGTCGTTCCTTATGTATGCGGCGGGAATTGTGCTGATTTTCCTCGGTGCGCTTCTCGTAAAGGGAATTACCGCATACAGTAAAAAGAAGAGTTATTTTATCATCGAAATGCCCGAATACAAGTTTCCGTCCCTGTGGGGCGCGTTCAAGTCGATGTGCGGACGCGGCGCGGAATATATCGTCAAGGCTTCGACTATCATTCTGCTGTGTAACACGGTTGTGCAGATAATGCAGTCGTTCACTTGGCGGTTTACCGTTGCGGAGAACGCGGGCGACTCTATCCTCGCTTCCGTGGCAACCCCGATTGCGTATATCTTCGTGCCGATTGTGGGAGTGCTGAGCTGGCAGCTTGCGGCGGCGGCTATTACGGGCTTTATCGCTAAGGAGAACATTGTCGGAACGCTTGCCGTATGCTTTGCGGGACTTAATAACCTCATAAGCGCGGACGAACTCGCCCTCGCTGACGGAGCGGCTCCCGAAGCGGCGGGGGTTATCGCAATAAGCAAAATTGCGGCGCTGGCGTATCTGATGTTCAATCTCTATTCGCCGCCCTGCGCTGCGGCAATAGGCGCGATGAATTCCGAGATGAAGTCGGCTAAGTGGCTGTGGAGTGCAATCGGTTTACAGCTCGGAATGGGCTACTCGGTGTCCTACCTCGTCTACACGATAGGCACGCTGATTACCGCGCCCGACTCGCTGAACAGGGGAGCTGCTCTCGCGGGGCTTGCAGCGGTGCTGTGCTTTGCGGCTCTGCTGACGGCGTTAATTCTCCGCGCTCGTGCGGCGGCTTCGGAAAAAACAAGCATCTCTGCTTAACGGGAGGAATTTTCAATGCCACTCAACCCTGTTCTTGCCAACGTAATAATAATCGCGGTGCTTGCGGCGATTGTCGGCGGTGTTGTGTATTACTTATACCGAGCAAAGAAGCGCGGGGACAAGTGCATTGGCTGTCCGTATTCAAAGCAATGTTCAAACCATAATTGTCAAAAGAAATGATGCTGAAAGGGAGCGGTTATCGCTCCTTTGAGCTTGTCGAAAAAGTATGCGAACAGACTGGCGAGAAAGCTCCAGATGCGAGGAAAAGGACTGTTGGCTAGGCTTTGTGCCTGCCAACAGTCCTTTGACGAAGCAGATGGGGCTTTA
>JBJESC010000118.1:0-4036 GCA_051882615.1 Oscillospiraceae bacterium | reverse complement strand
GCAAGGCTATCAACGGCAGATGCCGCCCATTGAGTTGAAGCAGCCGCAGAAGCCCGAGCAGACCGAAACCGCAGGTTCTGTTACGAAGAAAGTAGTAAACGCAAAGAACAATGATATTTCGGTAAAGACTATCGGCAGCATTGAGGGGCTTAGCCGAGAGGACATAAACAAGCTGGTAGACAAGGTTTATGACCAGCTTGAAACAAGGCTGCTGAGAGAACGCCGCCGCAGAGGTCTTTAACACGATAATTTACTTTTTATACAATGGAGGTGCTGTGAATGCTGGGCATGACAAAAGCCAAGTTCAAGGTGCTTGATGGTGCAAACAAGCTGCTTAATATGACGGCGGTGGTAGGAAATGTCGGTATTCCGTGCATATTCAATCCGTCAGAGTTCACCATACAGCGCAATGTGAACTATGCTAAGCACAATATTCCCGGGCGCGACCGACCGGTTTTGCAGTTTATCAGCGGTGAGTCGGAGGTAATGTCCTTCAGCCTGACGTTCGATACTTACAGTGCCGGTACAGGCTCGATGCAGCCGTTGGTTATAGCTTCAACGGCAGCGCCCGACGCGGCAAAGATGGACGTAAGAACCTTCACCGAGCCGCTTATGAAACTGTCGGAGGTCAATTCCGATACCCACGCTCCCAGCCTTGTTGAGTTTGTGTGGGGGTCAATAAGCTTCAAAGGGTATATTGAATCAATAACTCAGCGTTTCACCTTGTTCAATATGTTTGGAAAGCCTGTTCGGGCGGTGGTTGATATGACGCTTGTTTCGGACAAGGAGAACAACAATGTCCGTAACTCTCCCGACAGAACGAAGGCAAGGTCGCTGTCCGACGGTGACAGGCTGTATTGCTTCGCCTACGCCGAGTACGGTGACTGTGCTGAATGGCGCAGGATAGCGGAGGAAAACAACATCGACAATCCGCGTCGGCTGGAATCCGGAACAGATATTGTAATTCCACCGATACTTGACTGAGGAAAGGGGGCGGCTGCATGACGCCGAGCGAAAAGGAAGTAATAGCGCCACAGTGTGAAATAAGCGTTGGCGGTGCGCTGCTGAAAAAGCCCGATTATCTGATAGAGTCGGTAGATGTACGCATTTCGGCAGGGACTTCCTCGAATAGCTGCGATGTCACGCTGCTGTGCGAGTACGATAATTCCGGCAGGAAGTTATCGGGCAATGCGCTGTCGAAGATTGTCGCAGGAAAAAAGGTGCTGGTGAAGCTGGGCTACAAGCAGCTTAAAAAGGTGTTTATGGGTTACATCAATTCCGTTTCGGTGGAGTATTCCTCCGACGGCATTGTGGTGAGCTTCTCCTGCCTTGACGCGCGTGGTCTGCTTATGGGTAACACCTCATGGCAGAACTACGAAAACGAGAGCATCAGCCAGATAATTACCAAGCTGCTCAATCCGGTTCAGTCGTATACCGATGGCGTACAGGTCAGCGTAGCCGGAAAAGCGGATAAGGAATACCCTATGACGCAGCGTGACGTTGATGATTTCAGCTACATCTGCAATCTCGCAAAGGTGACAAACAGCTCCTTTTGCATGACCGATACGAAGCTCAGATTTGTAAAGAACATTTTCAAGACTGCAAAGCTGCAGGAATCCTATTCATGGGGCAAGGATATATTGAGCTTCAGCCGCACGGTGGAGCTTGCGGAGCAGCTTGGCTCGGTAAAGGTGTCGGGAAATTCTCCGGATACGATAAAGGATTTTTCCGCTACTGCCAAGCCTCCCGCAGGCGCCGGTAAGTCAGGCGCTCAGCTTTGTCCCGAGGTTAAGGCAAAGGAAAAGGAAATAAACAGCAGCCTTGTGAAAGACCAGAGCGAGGCGCAGACCTATGCCGAGGCGGTAATGTTTGAGAGTGCCATGAAGCTGTGTTCGGGCTCTGCCACGGTGCTTGGAAATCAAAAGTTATCCCCCGGCGGTATCGTTAAGTTTTCTGACCTCGACCCGAAGATAGACGGGCAGTATTACATACAGTCTATTCAACATAAATTCAGTGCAGGCGGATTCCTCACAGTCATTGGGTTTTCTGCTGTTGCAGTCTGACGGAGGTGTCTATGTCAGGAATTGTTGATATGTTTGCCGGCGGCTCCGGCTCCAATAAGAGCGGAGGCTTCGGCGGGGGAATTGCGCTTGCCAAGATAACCAACATCAAAGATCCGAAGAACCTCGGCAGAGTGAAATGCTCCTACATTACAAGCGATGATGACGCGGGCGAAACAGGCTGGATATTCTGTATTACCCCTTTCGGCGGCAACGACTACGGTGCTTTTTTCCACCCGAATGTCGGCGATGTGGTGGCGCTTGCCTATCAGAACGGCGACATCCATCGTCCGTTCGTAATCGGTTATCTGTGGGTACAGGACGCAAAGCCTCCGCTGACGGTAAAGGACGGAGAGAACAAGGATTACCGCTTGACCACTCCGAACAAGAGTTATGCCGACTTTTACGACGAGAAGGGCAAGGAGAAGATAACCGTAGCCACCCCGAAAAAGCGCACGATAGTCATGGACGATGAAAATGAACTTCTGGAGATAGATGACGGCAAGAACAAAATATCCATGAACGGTAAGGAAGGCTCGGTGGAGGTAATCTGCGAGAAGAAGCTCACCATCAAGGTCGGCAGCGGAGTGACGATAACCTGCGACGGTAATTCCGGCTCGTTGGAGATAAAGACCAACAAGGAGATAAAGCTCTCCTCAGCGCAGATAAACGCAAAGGCGAGCGGAACTGCGGAGGTATCCGCAAACAGTTCAGCGACCGTTAAGAGCAGCGGCGTAGTCACGATAAAAGGCTCAATGACCAAGATAAACTGATAATAACGGAGGGACAGGGCAATGACTGACAACAAGCAATACATGGGCAGGGGCTTTAAATTCCCTTTCAGCGTTGACCGGTCCACACGGCGTATAGCAATGAGCAGCGCGGAGGACGATATACAGGAGGCTATCCGCATCATACTGCGCACCAACCTCGGGGAGCGGGTAATGCTTCCGGAGTTTGGCACGGCGGCGGGAGATTTTGTGTTCTCCGACAACAGCGCGGAGCGAATCACAGCTCTTGAGAGCAGTGTAAAAGAAGCACTGGAGCAGTGGGAGCCTCGTATCAGCAATATTGAGGTTTCCGCACTGGACAACGGCGGCAGCAAGGGTATGCTGGAGCTTAGCATCAAATACACGATAAGAACGACGAACAACCAGTTCAATATGGTATATCCGTTCTACATGATGGAGGGCGAGGGCAAATGACAACACCAAAGCTTGACGGCAGAACATCAGAAGATATTCTTGCCCTTATTAAGAAGAAAAGTGAGTTTTATACCCCGGAGTGGCTGCCCGATTTTGAGAACACCGACGGAGGAGCAGCTCTGGCGCAGCTTTTCGCCGAGATGTTCCACGGCACTATCGACCGATTCAACCGTTTTCCGGATAAGTGCTATCTGGAGTTTCTCAATATGGTGGGAGTGTGCGCAAAGTCGGTTTCTCCCGCGGTGGGCATTGCCTGCGCCGAGCTGGTGGAGGGCGCTCCGCATAATGTATACATCAAGGGAGGAACTCAGCTTTTTACCGACATTGAGGACGAGAACGAGGGCAACAAGCGCATTGTGTTTGAAACCACTTCCGGATTTTTTGCAACGCCTGCAGAGCTGAAGTCCATTTACACCACTGCTCCGAACGAGGATATTATCAACCGCACCGTTCTCTCCGAGGAGAACAGCTTGCCGCTGCTTTTGTTCATGGCGGACAGCGCAAAGAACCTCGAACGGCACGTTTTCGCGGTAGCGCACGCACAGGTGCTTGATTTGCGCGGACGCTCCGAGATATGCCTTAAGCTTACAAACTCCGCTACGGCGTTCAGGGACGCAGAGCTGATGAAGCAGCTTTGCAATTCGGAGTTCGCCGAGTGGTACTATATCGCACGGAGCGGGAAAACGCAGCTCACCGCAAGGTTTGAGAACGACCATATTCTGCTGATAAAGGGCGAGGGCGCGTTCCTGTTCACGAATGACAGCGGAGAAC
>JBJESC010000117.1:0-17668 GCA_051882615.1 Oscillospiraceae bacterium | reverse complement strand
ACCTCTCCGAAACGGACAGTCAGGTAATCACGAACCTGCTCCACACAATAGGCGACCTCGAGCGCATTTCCGACCACGCGGTAAACATCACCGAGGCGGCAGAGGAAATGTACTCCAAGAAGATTAAATTCTCCCCCGCTGCGGAAAAGGAAGTCGGGATTATGGTGGACGCAATCAAGGAAATCCTTGATATGACTATCCGCTCGTTTATCAACTCGGACATCGCCCTTGCCAAAGAGGTTGAGCCGCTGGAGGACGTTATCGACACCCTGCGCACAGAGCTCAAGAACCGCCACGTTCAGCGTCTGCGCGACGGCGCATGCACAATCGAGCTTGGCTTCATTCTGCAGGATTTGCTGACAAACTGCGAGCGAGTTTCCGACCACTGCTCCAACATCGCGGTATGCCTTATTCAAATTCACGAGAACAGCATGGACACTCACGAGTATATGAACGAGCTGAAAAAGCTCGAAAAGTCCGAGTTTATGGACGAGTTCAACCAGTACAAGAGCAAGTATGCGCTCCCCGACCAATAATTCGCTTCTTTAATAAAACCAAAATCCCCCTTGTTGAAAGGGGGATTCAGCTTGTCGAAAAAGTCTATTTTCCCACGAGTCGCGCCCCCACCCCCTACCCCCTCCCCCGAAGGGGGAGGGGGAGTGTAGGAGCGGGGGCTTCGCCCCCTGCGCCCGTTTTGGTGGCGAAGCCCCCAAGCCCCCAAAGGCTTTATCGAAAATACGGACTGCAACATCACATTGCACAAATGTTTTTCTTGAAAGAAAACCCCGAACCGTAAGTTCGGGGTTTGAGCTTGTCGAAAAACCTATTTAGGGTGGCACCGAGGAATATAATGGGGGTTTGGGGAGATCTCCCCCTGTGGGGGAGGTGTCACGAAGTGACAGAGGGGTTGACCGACAGACCGAAGCCCCCAAGTAGGGCTAGCGGGGTTAGGTTCTTGAAAAGAACCTAACAAACGACGGACTTTGTCCGTCGTTTTGGGCAGCCCCGCATTTCTCCCCCTCCCCCGAAGGGGGAGGGGGCAGGGCTAAAGCTCGTGCGTCACTTTGTTCCGCCCGAGCTTTGGTGGGGGCGCGACTCGCAGAAAAAGGACTTTATCGACAGACTGAAACCCCGAACCGTAAGTTCGGGGTTTCCTATTACATCGCCATTATCTCGCAGAGCTTATTGGTGAACTCCACGGGGTTCTCAATCGGCATACCCTCAATAAGCAGTGCCTGCTGGTAAAGGAGGTCTGCGTACTCGCCCGCCTTGTCCTTATCCGTGTCGAACAGGGATTTCAGCTTGCCGAAGATTGCGTGGTTGGGGTTGATTTCCAGCACCTTTTCCGCCTTTGCGCCCTCGGCATTCGGCATTGCGGAGAGCACCTTCTCCATCTCCACAGAAAGCATACCCTCGGAGGTAATGCAGACGGGGTGATTTTTCAGTCTTGCGGAGAGCTTAACCGACTTAACCTTGCCGCTGAGCTTTTCGGTCATAAAGTCGAACAGCGCCTTGTTGTCGTCCTGCTCCTTCTTGATTTCTTCCTTTTCCGCTTCGGTTTCCAAGCCCAAATCATCGGCGGATACCGACTTGTACTCCTTGCCGTCAAAGTCGTGCATCATCTGCAAACAGAACTCGTCAACGCTCTCGGTGAGGTACAGTATCTCGTAGCCCTTGTCGCGGACAAGCTCGGTCTGGGGCAGGCTCTCAATACGGGATACGGAGCTTCCGCTTGCGAAGTAGATGTACTGCTGTCCCTCTTTCATACGGGAAACGTACTCCTCAAGAGTGGTCGTACCGCCGTTGGAGGTCTTGAACACGAGCAAATCCTGACGCTCGTCCTTCTTCATACCGTAGCTCTCGTAGATACCATACTTAATCTGTGCGCCAAATGCTTTGAAGAACTTCTCGTAGTTCTCGCGCTCGTTTTTGAGCATCTTCTTGAGCGCGTTCTTGATGGACTTCTCAACGCTCTTGGCGATTACCTTGAGCTGTCTGTCGTGCTGCAGCATCTCACGGGAGATGTTCAGCGACAAATCCTCGCTGTCCACCAGACCTCTTACAAAGCTGAAATAGTCGGGCAGCAGGTCGGAGCACTTATCCATAATCAGCACGCCGCTGGAGTAGAGCTGAAGTCCCTTTTCGTAGCTCTTGGAGTAGTAGTCATAAGGAGCGTTTGCGGGAATGTACATCAGCGCGGTGTAGGTAGCCGTACCCTCGGTCTTGGTGTGGATATGAGCAAGCGGCTCGGTGTAGTCGAAGAACTTCTCGCGGTAGAACGTGTTGTAATCCTCGTCCTTTAACTCGCTCTTTGCACGCTTCCAGATAGGAACCATGGAGTTGAGGGTTTCGGTGACGATTTCCTTTTCGTACTCGGGCTCTTTACCGTCAACGCCCGTTCCCTCCTTGAGCTTCTCATGCTCCACGTCCATCTTGATGGGGTAGCGGATATAGTCGGAGTACTTCTTGATAAGCTCCTTGATTTTGTAGGGAGTGAGGAACTCGTCATAATTCTCGTCGGCGGTGTTGTCCTTGAAATCGAGGATAATTGTCGAGCCGTGAGCGTCCTTTTCTGCGGGGGATATGGTGTAGCCGTCTACGCCCTCGCTCTCCCACATAAACGCCTTATCCGAGCCGTAAGCCTTGGAGATTACGGTAACCTTCTTCGCTACCATAAACGCGGAGTAGAAGCCAACGCCGAACTGTCCGATAATATCCACCTTTCCGTCCTTCTCGGCGGTGTTGTCAAGCTCGGAGTTGTCCTCCTCGGCGTTCTCGGCATTCTCCTCGGCGGGAGCGTCGGTCTTGTCGTGAAGCTCGTCAGCGTGTTCTTTCTTGAATGCGAAAGAGCCGCTCTGTGCTATTGTGCCGAGGTTCTTTTCAAGCTCCTCCTCGGTCATACCGATACCGTCGTCCTTGATGGTAAGGCGGCGCGCGTCCTTGTCAAGCTCCAGCGTAATCGCCATATCCGAGCGGGTAATCGCCTCGGAATTTCCGTCCTCCATAGTCTTGAAATACAGCTTATCCATTGCGTCCGAAGCATTGGAAATCAGCTCGCGCAGGAAAATCTCCTTGTGAGTATAAATCGAGTTAATCATCATTTCCAGCAAACGCTTGGATTCGGCTTTGAATTCTTTTGTTTCACTCATAATATCTACCTCTCTTTTTTGATTTTAGCACTCGCAAGAGTAGAGTGCTAACGCATAAATATACTATACTCCATTTCAGAGAAAAAATCAACGGCGAATTATCCAAATTTTCAATAATTTTTTGTTTATATTCACCAAACACATATTCTGCGATAATAAAAAGGGAGGAAAAGCAGATACTAGGATAAACCAAACGAACAGGAGAGAATTATGTCGAACAAAACGAACAAGCAGAGCGCTAAAATTCTGAAAAGCGTCTACCGAAACGCACAAATGGCTTACGAATCGAGCACGGACGTGCTTAAACACTGCAAGGACCGGCAGCTCTCGCGCGAAATCAGCGCCGAAACCGAACGCTACCGCACGGTAGCCTCAATCGCAAAACAGGAGCTTGCCCGCCGCGGAATAACCGCCGCCGAGGTTTCCCCCTACGCAAAAACTATGGCGAAAATGGGAATTGCGATGAAAACCACAGCCAATCCCCGAAGCGCGAACATAGCACGGATTATGTACCGCGGCACCACAATGGGGATAATTGATATGCAGCACACCATCAACCGCTCGCACAACGCCGAGCCGTCAATCCGCGAGAGCGCAGAGAAGCTCCTCGCCCGCGAGCAGGAGTTCTGCGACAACCTCAGGAGATATTTATGACGCGCCGCGCAAAGAGCGAATATATCCCCTGCGATATAAAAGCGGGGAACGGCAAATCCTGCCATTCCCCTGTTGACTGTGAACCTAAATCATTCCTCTAGAATTGCGTCAAGAACCTGCTCGGAGTTCTGCACGATAGCGGTTTCCCGCCCGAGCTTGATGAAGTAGACATAAGCGTCCTCGGGGAACTGCTGAAGTATTCCGCCGAGCGCGGTTTCCGCAACGGGCACCGAGTACGCTCCGTTAATGGTGAGGAAAGTGTCGGTAGTTGTTCCCACCTCATTTATCATATAGTCGTAAAAGCCCTTGTCCGAGACGACAATGCAGCTCTCACCCGTAAGCTCCATATCGAACGTCATCATCTGGGTGAGGTAAATCTGACCGTCCGTTTGCTCAACGCCGAGGTTTATTCCCGTAACTCCGACGTGTACCTTGCCGTCAAGGTTAAAATCGGGGCAGTACTGCTCCAGAGCGCGTTCAATCTGCGTTGTTCGGGAGCTTAGCCCCGAGCCGCGCACCGTCTCTACGAGCAGCACCTCAATATCGGGCGTGTCGCGGCGAACGGTCTGAACTACCATAAACGTTATCAGAAAAACAGCCGCCGCCCCGATAAGCAAATGAAGTTTATAGTAGTAGAAAAAGTTCGCAATCTTCTGCTTTAATGTGAGCGGTGCGGGAGCGGGCTGTTCCTCCTGCTCCTCGGGAATAAGCTCGCTCTCGGAGATAATTCCCTGCTTCATTTTGAGAAGCTCCAGACGCTCACGCTTTTCTTCTTCGTCGCTTTTTGCCAAGCTTTGCACCCCCAATTATTCTATATATGCTGAGAGCCAAGACCTTTTCGTCTTGGCTCTGAAATTGTCGATTACTCACCAAAGTGAGGCTTCATCGTCGGGAAGAGCAATACATCTCTAATGCTTGCCGAGTCGGTCAGCAGCATAACAAGTCTGTCCAGACCGAAGCCAAGGCCCGCCGTGGGGGGAAGTCCGTATTCCAGAGCGGTGATGAAGTCCTCGTCCACCTGAGCGTCGTTTCCGCCCTGTGCGCGCTTTGCGGCTACCTGCTTTACGAAACGCTCCTTCTGGTCAATCGGGTCGTTAAGCTCGGAGAACGCATTTCCGAACTCCGTTCCGTTGATGAAGTACTCAAAACGCTCCGTAAACGCGGGGAACTCGGGCTTTCTCTTAGCAAGCGGAGAGTTCTCCACGGGGTAATCGTAAATAATGGTCGGCTGAATGAGCTTGTCCTCAACGAACGCCTCAAAGAACGCGATAAGCACGTCGCCCTTGGTGGAGTTCTCGTTCACGCCGTCCTCTACGCCCTTTTCCTTTGCGCAGGCTCTCGCGGCAGCGTCGTCCGCCCAATCGTTGTAGTCTACTCCCGCATACTTCTTGACGGATTCAATCATCGTCAGGCGCTCCCAAGGCTTGCCGACAGCGATTTCCTTACCCTGATAAGTAACGGTATCCGTGCCGCATACGTTGAGAGTTACCGTGCGGTAAAGCTCCTCAATCAAGTCCATCATCTGGGTGTAGTTCATATATGCCTGATACATCTCAATAGAGGTGAATTCGGGGTTGTGAGTAGCGTCCATACCCTCGTTGCGGAAGATGCGTCCTACCTCGTATACCTTGTCAAAACCGCCCACAATTAATCTCTTGAGGTACAGCTCGGTTTCGATACGCAGATACATATCAATATCCAGCGCGTTGTGGTGAGTCTTGAACGGACGTGCAGCCGCACCGATTTCCAGCGGGAGAAGCACGGGTGTGTCAACCTCGACATAGCCGTGTCCGTCAAGGAACCTGCGAACCTCGGACAAAATTCTCGAACGCTTTACAAACACGTCCTTTACCTCGGGATTTGCGATAAGGTCAAGATAGCGCTTGCGGTAGCGCTCCTCCTTGTCCTTTAGTCCGTGCCACTTCTCGGGAAGCGGGAGCAGGGACTTTGACAGCAGCTTGATTTCCTCCGCGTGAACGGAGATTTCACCCATCTTCGTGCGGAAAACCTTACCCTTAATGCCGATAATATCGCCAATATCCCACTTCTTGAAATCAGCGTAATCGTCCTCGCCCACATCATCCTTACGCACATAAACCTGCATTCTGTCGGAAGAGTCGCGCAAATCCATAAAGCTCGCCTTGCCCATAATGCGGCGGCTCATCATTCTTCCCGCAATAAACACATCTGTGTTTTCAAGCTCATCAAAGCGGTCGCGGATTTCCTTATTGTAGGTGTCAACGGGGAACTGCGTGATTGTATAGGGGTTCTTGCCCGCCGCCTTGAGCGCGTCCAGCTTCTCCAGACGAACGCGGTGCTGCTCGTCAAGCTGTGCGCGAAGCTCCTCTTCGGAAAGCTCTGTATTCTGCTCGTTGTTAACATTGTCTGCCATTTATACAAATACCTTTCTTGTCTGTAATAACCCGATTGCCGCGTTAGCAAATCAGTCCTCGTCCTTTCTGATTTCGAGGATTTTAATGGAAATCACACCCGAGGGGGTTTCCACCTCAACCTCTTCGCCTACCGCGTGACCCAGGATCGCTTTACCGATAGGGCTTTCATCGGACATCTTGCCGCTGTCGATGTCGGCTTCCTTTGTGCCGACCATCTTGAACTCCAGCTCCTCGTCCATTTCCATATCGAGGATTTTTACGGTTGTTCCGATTCCGACTTTCTCGGTGGAAATGTCGTTATCATCAATAATCTGCGCGTGAGCGAGGGTGTGCTCGATTTCGGCAATTCTCGCCTCAACCATAGCCTGCTCGTTTTTCGCTTCATCATATTCACTGTTCTCGGACAAGTCGCCGAAAGAGAGCGCAACCTTGATTTTCTCTGCTACCTCGCGGCGGGTTACGCTTCTGAGCTGGTTGAGCTCGTCCTTGAGTTTCTGTTCGCCCTTGCGGGTGAGTACCATTGAAGGCTTGTTCATAGTCTGTTCTCCTTTATTGTGTTTTGGTCACCTCTAAAAACCTTATTTGAATAAAAATGTGTATAGCACGCCGCCTGCTTCGTCAAACCTCCTCGTAAGGCATCAAGCCTTACTTCGTCGGTTTTCCTCGCATTCGGCGCACTCTACCCATTTTCACTTTTCAAATCGGTTTTTATAGGTTCCCTTATTCTTTTTCCGCTATTTCAGGGGAAAGGATTTCAATTGCTTTAAGAAGCTGCGTGTCGGACTCGCGGGTGACATATTCCAGCGACGTATCCGCAGGAAGATCTACGGTAAAGTCGGGTTTAAGCCCTATTCCATTATATGGTTCGGACTTGGACGGGAGAATTGTCGCCACCGAGAAGATAAACGCGCTTCCGTCCGACATTTCATAGGTATTCTGCATAACCGCCTTGCCGTAGGTCTGCGTTCCGATAAGCAGTGCGCCCATCTCGTCGCGGAGCGCCACCGCGAAAAGCTCCGCCGCCGAAGCGGTGCTCGAATCCACAAGTATTGCGGTGGGGATATTCAGAGATTCCTCCGAGTCCGTCTCGATTAGCGTCTTGGTTACTCCGTTAGCATACTCCGCAGTCGCTACGACAGTCGCGGGAATAAGCCGATTGAGCATAGGCGTAAGCGCCGAAACAACGCCGCCTCCGTTATGGCGCAAATCAATAACCAGCGCCTTTATATTTCTCGCAAGAAGCGAATCAAGCGAGGTGGAAAACTGCTCCGCAGTCTTTCCGTTGAAGGTGGTGATACGGATATATCCGATGTTATTTTCCAGCAGCTCGTCGGTTACGGATTCAATATCAATCTGCTGACGGATAAGCGTTACGGAAATCTCCTCCGTGCCGCGCACGAGCTTCAGCGCGAGTGTGGTTCCGATTTCTCCCGAAAGCCGCTCCTGAGCCGCCGCGGGCGTCATCGAAAGCAGGCTTCGTCCGTCTATCTGAGTGATGATGTCGCCGACCTGAACTCCGTTGGACTGCGCCGAGGAGTTCTGATAAACCTTGGTTACTCTGAGGTAGCCGCTTCCGTTATTCTCCGTTTCAAAGCCCGCGCCGTTGACCACGCCGTTTGTGGTCTGCTGAAGCTCGTAAAAGGAATTCACGGACATATAGGACGCATATTTATCGCCGATACCGCTGACATAGCCGCTTATAATCGCGGATTCGAGGTATTCGTCGTCAATTTCGCCGATGTAGTTCGCACGAACCGTGGTATCCATCTCGCGGAGCTTCTTGTACACTCCCGCGTAGGTCTCGCCGCTTGCGATTTTCGAGTTGTAGTTCTTCAGCGAGATTGTCCACGTCAGTACAAACGTGATTGCACAGCCGATTGCTACTAAGCTGATTGTAATTCCTAGTGGTATCTTTCTATTCACGAAGTTTGAGTTTCCTCCCGAAAACGTTTTATCGTTATACCTTGAGATACTTGCCCATACTGATGAGCGTTCCTACCGCTGCTACCAGCGCACCCGCAAGACAGCAGGCGCCGAGCAAAATCCATTTTACATTATCGAACGGGATAAGGTTGAACAAGCCGAACATCTGCAGCTTGTCGTTGCTGACGAACAGCTCGAATATCGAGTCGTACACCAGCCATGTAAGTCCCCACGCGGCAGCGCCCGCGGCAATTCCCACGAAGCAGCCCTCCACGAAGAACGGCAGCTTGATAAACCCGTCAGTCGCGCCGACATACTTCATAATCGTGATTTCCGTGCGGCGCGAGAACACGCTCGTGCGTATCGTGTTGGACACGATTACTATGCTGACGATAACCAGCACCACCAGAACTCCGACAATGATAATTGAAATCGTGCTTCGGATATTCACCAGAGCGGTGGCGAACTCGGACGATGCCTCCACCTTTTCCACTCCGTCAATTCCCGAAACTGCGGCGACTGTCGCCCTTATCTGCTCCAGATTTACAACGCGCATAAGGAACGTATCGGGCATCGGGTTGCTTTCCAGATAGTCCAGCAGCTCTGCATATTCTCCCATATCGTTGCGGAAATCCTCAAGAGCCGATTCCTTGGGGTAATATACAATGTCAGCGAGGTTGCTGTTGTTGAGAAGCACCTGATTGATATGCTCAAGCTCCTCCTTTGTTGCACCCTCCTTGACGAAAATAACGATTTCGTTGGTCTCCTCGATATTTCCCATAACGATGTCCAGATTCATCATAAGCAGCACAGCGCAGCTTATCTGAAGCAGGCACACCATCATTATCGAGAAGCTGGCGAAGGACATTATGAAGTTCTTCCAGACGGAGGAAATGCCCTTTTTGACCAGATAGCTTACATTACTCGTCCTCATCGCTGCCTCCAATCATATCGTCGTATGTGATGTGACCGTCCGCGATGTTTATTGTTCTTCCGCCGAAGTATTTAACGAGGTTATGCTCGTGAGTAATCATAATAACCGTTGTTCCGCAGCGGTTGATTTCTTTAAGCAGACCGACAAGCTCATACGAACGCTTGGGATCGAGGTTTCCCGTCGGCTCGTCTACTATCAGAAGCCCGGGGTCGTTGGCAAGGGCGCGCGCTATCGCTACTCTCTGCTGCTCGCCGCCCGAAAGCTCGCGCGTTTTGGTTTTTGCCTTGCCCGCAAGCTCCACCAGATTGAGCACATACGGAACGCGCTGGCGGATTGTCTTCATCGACTTATCCGCTATTCTCAGCACGAACGCGACATTCTCGTAAACGGTGTAGTCCTGTATCAGACGGAACTCCTGGAACACCACTCCTATTGAGCGGCGGAATTTCGCAATTCCTCTTCCCTTCAGCTTGGAGAGGTTATATCCGTTTACGAACACGCGCCCCGAAGTCGGCGCGATTTCGCGCATCATCAATTTCATCAGCGTGGATTTACCCGCGCCGCTTTCGCCTACGATAAAAACGAATTCCCCGTCGTTTATTCGCAGATTAACGTCCACCAGCGCGTCAACGCCGCTTGCGTAATGGACGTTTACATTTTTCATTTCTACCATTGTAATTCCCCCAAAAATCCCCGAAATCCGCGCCGCTTTTTCCCCTATGCGGCTTTTTCCGAGGCTGCCGAAAACCAACCGGAGTCCGAAGCGCACAAACCGCCCCGAACCCCGCAATTGTCACGCCGCGCGGCTCTCACCGCCGCAGCGCGTAAAAATCAGAATTTTGTCGGATTTGCCGCGAGGTACTTCTTGACCATCAGCGCAATCTTGAAGATAATTGCGTGGTCGAACTCGCGCAAATCAAGTCCCGTCAGCTTCTTAATCTTGTCCAGACGGTAAACCAGCGTGTTGCGGTGAACAAAGAGCTTTCTGGAGGTCTCGGACACGTTCAGGCTGTTCTCAAAGAACTTCTGAATGGTGAACAGAGTTTCCTGGTCGAGGCTCTCAATAGAGTTCTTCTTGAACACCTCTTTGAGGAACGTCTCACAGAGCGTGGTGGGCAGGTGGTAAATCAGACGCGCGATACCGAGGTTGTCGTAGGACACGATATTCTTGCCCGTATCGAACACCTTTCCTACCTCAAGCGCGGTCTGCGCCTCCTTGAACGAGCGCGCAAGCTCCTTAACGCCGAGAACGGGCGTACCTATTCCCACGTTCACCTTGGTGAAGAACTCGCTGGAAAGCGTGTCGGAAATGCTGCGAGCCAGCTTCTCCAAATCCTTTACGTCGATATTGTTCTTGACTTCCTTTACAAGAACAATGTCGTTTTCGGTAATGTTGAATATGAAGTCGTTGTTTTTATTGGGGAAGAGATTCTGAATAACGTCATACGCCGACACATCGTTGGACGAAATAACGCTTATCAGCAGAACAACGCGGCTGATGTCGCCGTTGAAGTGCAGCTCTCTTGCCTTTATGCTGATGTCACCGGGCAGTACGTTATCAAGGATAATATTCTTAACAAAGTTGTTGCGGTCGTACTTCTCATCATAATACTGCTTGATAGAGGAGAGAGAAATTGCGATAATTCCCGCATACTTGGAAGCCTGCTCGTCCGTACCCTCAACGAATACGGCGTAATCGGGCTTGATATGGATACCGAACGGCTTGTAAGTATATCCGTCACGAATAAAAACCTCGTGCGAATCGCCAAGCTCGATTGAGAAGAAATCGTTCCCCCCGCCTACGCGCGTAAGGTCGCTGCAGGCTACGATTGTACCATTCTCGTCGATAACTCCGATAACTCGGTTGACCGTGTCCTTCATCTGATGGACAATTCCTTGAAATAGTCTGTTTGACATCGCTTTTACCTCTTTCCTGAATCTGCTTTATTCTATGGTTTACACCGCTTATTGCCCTCTGGCGTTCTCTATGCAGTGCTCCATTGTGACCGTTAAAAATAGGCTATTTCTATTATACTAAATATTTCTCAAAAAATCAAGTCTTTTTTATGCAATATGCAAAATATTCTTAATTTTTTTTGTTATACTTGCAAAAATGTTAATTAACTCTTGAAAAAAAAGGAGAAAAGTATTATAATAAGAACATATATTACCCATAAACCCTTGGATTTTTCGAGGATTTTCAGGGCAAAAAGAAAGGCTGAAAAACATGAGCAAGAAGTTTTATATCACAACCCCGATCTACTATCCTTCGGGAAATCCCCATATCGGACACTGCTACACCACCGTTGCGTGCGACTCCATCGCGCGTTTCAAGAGAATGCAGGGTTATGACGTTATGTTCCTTACGGGAACAGACGAGCACGGTCTGAAAATCGAGCAGAAGGCAGCCGAAAAGGGCATTACCCCCAAGCAGTATGTAGACGAGATTGTTGAGATATTCAAGCGGCTGTGGGAGACAATGAACATCAGCTATGCCCGCTATATCCGCACAACCGACGACTACCACGTTGAGTCGGTGCAGAAGATTTTCAAGGCGCTCTACGACAAGGGCTACATCTACAAGGGAGAATACAAGGGCAAATACTGCACTCCCTGCGAGAGCTTCTGGACGGAAAGCCAGCTCGACGAAAACGGCTGCTGTCCCGATTGCCACAGACCCGTAGTTGAAGCAAAGGAAGAAGCTTATTTCTTCAAAATGTCTCCGTTCGCCGACAGAATTGAAAAGCTCCTCACCGAGACCGACTACCTTCGCCCCAACACCCGCGCAACAGAGCTTGTAAACAACTTCATCAAGCCCGGACTTGAGGATTTGTGCGTTTCGAGAACCTCGTTCAAATGGGGTATTCCCGTCACCTTCGATGAAAAGCACGTTGTCTATGTCTGGATTGACGCGCTCTCCAACTATATCACAGCCCTCGGCTACCTCAATGAGGCGTACAACGACTTCGACGAGTTCTGGCCCGCGGACGTTCACATGGTTGCAAAGGATATTATGCGCTTCCACGCTATTATCTGGCCCGCAATGCTTATGGCGCTTGACCTCCCGCTGCCCAAACACCTTGCCGTTCACGGCTGGATTACCTTCCTCAACAAGAAGGGCGAAAGCGAGAAGATGTCCAAGTCAAAGGGCAACGTTGTTGACCCGTTTATGCTCTCCGAACGCTACGGTGCGGACGCAATCAGATACCACATTCTCCGCGAGATGGCTCTCGGTGCGGACAGCGCATTCTCCAATGAGATAATGATAAACCGTATCAACTCCGACCTTGCAAACGGTCTGGGCAACCTCGTTTCCAGAACGGTTGCTATGGCTGACAAGTATTTCGGAGGAACGCTCCCCACCGAACGTGAGGCGGGCGAGTTCGACAATGAGCTTATCGCAGAGGCTTCCGCTCTGTGCGACAAGGTTACCGACCTTATCGACAAGACTCAGCTCAGCAACGCGCTTACGGAGATATTCAAGGTCGTTTCCCGCGCGAACAAATATATCGACGAAACCGAGCCGTGGATTCTCGGCAAGAGCGAGGAAAAGAAGGCGCGTCTTGCAAGCGTTCTCTACAACCTGCTCGATACTATCAGAATTGTGTCGGGTCTGCTCTCCTGCTTTATGCCGACCACAATGCCCGTCGTTTGGGAGCAGATAGGCGCAAGCGCCGAGGATGTGCGCTATGAAAGCCTCGGCAAGTTCGGAGTTCTTCCCGCCGATGTAACCGTCAAGAAGGGCAGCATTATCTTCCCGAGAATTGACGTTGATAAGGAAATAGAAGAGCTCAACGCCCTCATCGCTCCTCAGAAGCCTTTCAAGGAGGACGAGGATCTGGACAAGGCAAACATTATCTCCATCGACCAATTCGCGGAGGTTAAGCTCAGAAGCGGCGAGATTACCGCGTGCGAGAAAATCCCGAAAGCCAAGAAGCTGCTGAAGCTCACCGTTGACGACGGCAGAAACGGCAGACAGATTGTATCGGGTATCGCAAAGTGGTACGCTCCCGAGGATCTGGTTGGAAAGAAGATAGTATTCGTGGCGAACCTTGCTCCCGCGAAGCTGTGTGGAGAGCTGTCCGAGGGTATGATTCTCGCGGTTGACGCGGGAGAGGACGATGTGAGAGTGCTGTTCCTCGATAAGGACGTTCCCAACGGCTCAACCATAAGATAACTGCATACCTACGACTAATCGAAAGGGGGTAACCGTATGGATATAAGCAGAGTGGCGAATATCGGCACGGTAAGCCAATCCACGCTCACGAAGCCCAGCGACCAGCGAACCGAAGACAAGTCGAGTACGCTCGCGTCCGAGCATACGGACAGCTTTATCAGGAAAGGTACGATTTACACCCCCGCATATACCAGAAAATCGGCTCAGAAGCAGAACGCAGAGCAAAACCTGCTCCAGCGCGAGGACTCGGAGGACGCGGTAGGCAAGATTAAGGAACAGGAATCCCCCGAATCCGCAAAGCAGACGCTCGTTTCACGCGGGGTAAGCCACATAATCCGCGCAATGTTTGTAAAGCAGGGCGAGGTGCTTTCGGGAACCGTTCCCAGCGTGGGCGCGGAGATGTACGCGGAGGAGCTACTACGGCAAATCCGCATTCTCTACGGCAATTCCGCAGCGGAGGAGAACACTCCCGAATACTGGCAGCCCGATGAGACGGCAGCGCGGCTTCTGACGTTCTTCGACAGCGTAAGCATTGACGCGCCCGACAGGCGGCTTGCGCTGGAACACGCATTTACAAGTGCGTTTAACGACACCGAGCAGCTGTTCGGCGGACGCGGCAGGCTTCCGCTGGAGAGCTACGAAACAAAGAAAATGGTTATGGACAGCTATTTCAGCTAAGACTCAACCCAAAGAATTATTATACCGAACGGAGAATTTAAATGTTTTGTGTGGGAGCTAAAATTGCTTTCTCAGACGGCAGACAGGCAGCCGCAAAGAGCGCCGAGGATATGGCGAAAATATTCGAAATGGACGTTACGGTTACGGGAATGGTGTGCCATGCTGACTCGCACACCCTGCTGATACAGGCCTCTGAGGACGGATTTCTGGTAGGGTACAGAAATCTCGACCTGAAAGAAGCCCTCGCTACGAAAGTGTCAAGCCTTGACGCTGCAAAGACAATTGCGCTTCATTTTATGGAAACAGGCGAACGCCCGTCTGATTTGAACTGGCAAAAGATTGAGTGGGTTGACAGGGTATGAATATTTTCGATACTCACGCGCACTACTTCCGCTCGGATTTCGGCGAGGAACTCCACGCAGTTCTGGAGGAGCTCCCAAGCAAGGGCGTGGAGCGCGTAATCGCGGTAGGCTGCTCGCTTGAAGCGAGCTATGAGCAGGCAGAGCTTGCGGGGCGTTACGGCTACATTTACGCGGCGGCGGGAATTCACCCTGAGGACGCGGGCGCTCTCCCCGAGGACTGGTTATCGCAGATACGCTCTCTGCTCGGCAGGGAGAAGGTGGTTGCGCTCGGCGAAATCGGGCTTGACTACCACTTTGAGGACGCGCCCTCAAAAGAGGTTCAGCGCGAGGTGTTCATCAAACAGCTGGAGCTGGCACGGGAGCTTGACGTTCCCGTGATTATTCACTCGCGGGACGCGTGTGCGGAGACTATGGAGATACTCAGAGAGTACAAGCCGCGCGGGGTTATGCACTGCTTCTCATACAGCGCGGAAACCGCCGCAGAGGTCGTGAAGCTTGGAATGTACATCGGCTTTACGGGAGTGCTGACCTTCAAGAACGCGAAAAAGGCAATCGCCGCCTGCGAGGCTATTCCGACAGAGCGGCTTCTGCTGGAAACGGACTGCCCGTATATGGCGCCCGAGCCGTTCAGAGGGAAGCGCTGCGACAGCTCTATGATAGCGTATACTGCGGCAAAAATGGCGGAAATAAAGGGAGTTTCCACCGAGGAGATAATAGCAATCACAAACGAGAACGGCAAACGGCTGTTCTTTGAATAATCAACGGAGGACTATATGGACGACGGCAGTCGAAGTACGGCAAATCAACAGACAAACAACAACGAGCATAAGGCGGCAAGGGTGCTTTTAGCACCGCTTATCGCGCTGAACAGAGGGCTTTCCGCGCTTCTCAAAAAGGCGCTCGGCGCGAACTACGCGGACGTCACCGAGGATCAGGTGCGCGACCTCGTGGACGCGCTGGCAAGCGACGACGACGAGGACGGTATTGAGGAGAACTCCGCACAGATGATAAACAACATCTTCGAGTTTGACAACCTCACCGCGGCGGACGTTATGACTCACCGCACGTCAATCGTGGGTGTGGATATAAATACCATTACGCTGGACGACCTCATCTATCTGGCGCTGGATATGGGCTTTTCACGAATTCCCGTATACGAGGACTCGGTGGACAAAATCATCGGCATTGTAATTGTCAAGGACTTGCTCTGCCTTGTGGGAAAACCCGATTTGACCGACTTCAACATAAGCGAGTTCCTCCGCGATGTGAGCTTTATCCCCGAAGCCTGCCCCTGCTCGGACGTATTCAAGACGCTCACCGAGCTGAAATCGGGAATGGCGGTTGTCGTGGACGAATACGGCGGCACGGCGGGTATCGTAACGCTCGAGGACATAATCGAGGAGGTTATGGGCAATATTCAGGACGAGTACGACGACGAGAAGAACGACATTACCCGCATTGACGACAACACCTACGACGTATCGGGCGAGGCGGACCCCGAAACGGTATTCGAGCTGTTCGGCATTGAGCTTCCCGAGGATCACGAATACGAAACAATCGCAGGCTTCGTCACCGACAAGCTGGGCTATATTCCCGAGGGCGGGGAGCTTGTTCCCCCCGCGGTAGAATACGAGGGAGTACGCTTGGTCGTCTTGCAGGTTGAGGACAGAACGATAGAGAAGATACGAGTTTCACGAACAGTCACGGAGGAACAGCAGGAAAAATGACCGCGAAGAAAAGAGCCGCGGCGATAATCGCGCGGCTGAAAGAGGAATATCCCGAGGTGAAGTGCGCGCTGGTCTACTCGCAGCCGCACGAGCTGCTGATTGCAACGCGCCTTTCCGCGCAATGCACCGACAAGCGCGTGAATATGGTAACTCCCGCGCTGTTTGAGCGGTTTCCGAGCGTTGAAGCGTTTGCCGAGGCGGATATTTCCGAGGTGGAGGAGCTTATCAAGACGTGCGGACTGTTCCACACCAAGGCGAGGGATATAGTACTTATGTGCCAAGCGCTGCGGGATAATTACGGCGGGATTGTTCCCGATGAAATCGAGAAGCTGGTGAAGCTCCCCGGAGTGGGACGAAAGACGGCTAATCTGATAGTCGGGGACTTGTACGGAAAACCCGCAATGGTATGCGACACGCACGTTATACGGCTGACGAACAAGCTCGGTCTTGCCGAGGGCGATGACGCGGTTAAAGTGGAGAAGCAGCTCCGCGCAATTGTTCCTCCCGAGGAGGGGCTGAACCTCTGTCACAGGCTGGTGTGGCACGGCAGAGGAGTTTGCATTGCAAGGTATCCTAAATGTGAGAGCTGCTGCATCAAAGACCTGTGCGCCGAATATTCCAAAAGGAAGAAATAAACAGTAACCCCCGTTCGAAAAACGGGGGGTTGTTATTTCAGAACAGGACATCGAAATCAGGCAGTTCGTCCAATGCTATTGTGCTCTTGTGATTGTAGAAGCTCTTCATCTTCTTGACGGAGTTGTACTCCTCGGAGAGCGCACCGCTTACGTTAAGCGTATAGCTTCCGCTCTCGGGGGCTACCCACAGCCACTTTGCGTTATCGCGCACCATATAGTCGATATTCGGCATTACATCGCAGGCGACAACCGCCATAGGTCTTGAATCCGGACACGTCTCCGCAAGTGCCGAGAACCGTCCCGCAAACGAGCAGTCCGCCGACTCGTAGAAGCTCTGACCGATAATATCCACACCCTCCTCGGGGAGGTACGCCATATCGCTGCCGTTCCATACCCAGATAAGGCTTTTCAGCTTGTGGTAGTTGGAAAGCCGCTCGAACACGAATTTCCAGAGCGTTTTGTAGCTCTCAGGGGACTCTCCCCACCAATACTTCCCGATGTCGCCGTCGGGGAGCGGTGCGAACAGTATGGTCTGTCCCTGCTCGTCAAACAGCTTGAACACAGCCGCCAGCTTGTCCAAATCGCTTATCATAGTCGCAAGCTCCGCCGAGATGAAGTTGTTGGCTACAAGCGCCTCCAGCTCCGCCTGACCGAGCATTGCAGCGTTTTCGGGAGTCTGGTTGCGGAACAGGTCCTCCATATTAACGCACCCGATTTCCGTTCCTCGCGTGTAGTTCGGGGAGAACCAATGCCAGGTGTACGCCTGAAGTCCGCCCTTCTTCGTCCACTCAAGGGCAAGCTCGGTTTCCTTTTTCAGCCGCTCTACGCTATCGTTGTCGGTAAGGAGCGCGTATGCAAGCTCGCTGCTGCGAATTGCGGGGTATCGTCCCGTGGCGTTGTACACCGCCTCAATCTCCGCGTTGGTTGCGGGAGAAACGTTCTGCGCCGTGAGAGTAGAAATACCGTATATCTCCGAAAGATAACGCATTACATTGACGGTATGCACAGAAGCATAATTACTCGCGCAGCCGGAGGT
>JBJESC010000116.1:0-4062 GCA_051882615.1 Oscillospiraceae bacterium | reverse complement strand
CATTATGCAGGAACTAAAGAACGGAGCTCCCGATTACGACGCGGTATGGACGGCAAGCAGCCTGTGGCTTTCCCTTGGGGACGAATTGCACATTGTCAAGCACGACGAGTCCATAAGCACCACTCCGGTTATCTTCGGGATAAAGAAGTCGATAGCGGAGAAGCTTGGATTTACATCGGGAGAGGTTTCTGTAAAGGATATTCTGGCGGCTATTGAGGACGATAAACTCACCTTCTGTATGACAAGCGCAACGCAATCGAACTCGGGTGCAAGCGCTTACATAGGTTTCCTGTATGCGCTGTTGGGGAAATCCTCGGCGCTTACGAACGACGACCTCGCTGCCCCTGAGCTTCGGGAGCAGATACAAACGCTGCTTTCGGGTGTTGAGCGCAGCTCCGGCAGCAGCGGTTGGTTGGAGGATATGTTCCTTGCTGGCGATTACGATGCAATGGTGAATTACGAGAGTCTGATAATTGACGCAAACAGGAAACTCACAGAAGCAGGAATAGAGCCGCTGTACGCTGTGTATCCTTACGACGGTCTCAGCATTGCGGATAGTCCGCTGGGTTATCTCGACCACGGCGACAGCAGTAAAGAAGAAGCGTTTCTCAAAGTGCAGGAATACCTTCTCTCGGACAAGGCTCAGAGCGCAATTGAAGCCACCGGACGGCGTATTTCGCTGAATGGCGTTTCAGAGCAGAACAAGGCCGTGTTCAACACGGATTGGGGCATAGACACGGAACGTATTCTCTCCCCGATAACAATGCCTGCGGCGGACGTACTGATGAATGCGTTGAACCTCTGGCAGAGCAGCTTCCGAAAGCCTTCGCTCACGGTTTATTGCCTTGATTATTCGGGAAGTATGAGCGGCGAGGGAAATGACCAGCTTGTGAATGCAATGGCACAGGTGCTTTTACAGGAGAATGCAGAAGCTAATTTGCTTCAGGCGGGAAACGAAGATATAAATATAGTCGTGACGTTCAACAGGGAAGTGCGTAATGTTTATTCTTGTGAAAGTGCCGAACCGGACAGACTGGCGGAGCTTTATCAGAACGTCTGCGAAGAGCAGGTTGGCGGAGGCACAGACATTTACACCGCAGCGCAGTATGCTGCGGAGATGATAAAGGAATACTACGATACATCCAAATATACAGCGGCAGTAATCCTTATGACTGATGGCGCATCGGAAACCAATTCCAGAGATGAGTTTGAAAACTATTACCACAACTGTGCAAGTGAAGTTCCGATATTCTCAATAATGTTCGGCTCGGCTGAACGTGAACAGCTTGACGGAATTGCGGCGCTTAGCAATGCGAGGGTGTTTGACGGCAGACAGGACTTGGTTGGTGCGTTCCGCAGCGTGAAAGGATATAACTGACGTGAAAAAATATGATAACAAGGAAACGACAGCGGGGATTATTGCAGGAATAATTGCAGCGGTATTATTCTTGCTGCTTCTATTCGCAGTGAGGTGGAATTTCTTTATCTCGCTGGCGATTGCGGCAGCGGCTTACGCAGGATTTTCGCTGATATTCCGTCCGGTTAAAAAGCTAGGCGGAGTGGACGCTGACAGCATTGAAGGCGGCGAGGAGTTGATTGAGCGTCTTGAAACAGCGCAGGAGGGATTTCAGCGAATTGAATGCTCCATGCGGCAGATAAACGATACTTCGGTCAGAAGCGAAGCAGAGCGGCTGCACGCTTCTTCCGCTCGTATAATCGAGTACCTTACTGCCCACCCCGACAGAATCTATGCTGCACGGCAGTTCATCGACTATTATCAGGAAACGGCGGCGAAGCTGCTTTCCAGGTACGCAGAGCTGGAGTCCACAGGGCTTTGTACAGACGAGGTGCTGCGGCAGAGAAATGACACTCTTGATGCGCTCAAAACGCTTAACCACGCTTTCGCGCAGCAGTTTGAAAAGCTTATGAGCAGCGATATAACCGACACCGACGCGGAGATACGTCTGTTGAAACAGACAGTGAAAATGGAGGGCATAGAATGAAACCGAAAGTCATAGGTGCTCTGATTCTTGCAGCAACTGCGGCTGCTGCGGGACTTTTTATGCTGTTTACTCAAAATACGCAGGTAACTTCCCTCAATGGCTATCTCGGCGGCGAGAAGATAGGTTTGTTTGAGGACGAGGAAATAACCGAATACATCAGAAAGAACTATCGGCTGGAGTTCGATTATTCCCGCGCAGGCTCGCTTGATATGGTGACGGCTGACCTTTCGGGAAGAGATTACCTGTTCCCCTCAAGCCAGACAGCGCTTGAATACTATAATGAGGTTCACGGCAGTTCAAAGGCGGAGGAAATCGTGTTCAATACGCCGATAGTGCTGTATTCCCATAAAATCGTTGCGGACGCGCTTGTGCAGCAAGGTATACTTACCCAAACCGATGGCGTTTATTATGCGGATATGGAAAAACTGACGGAGCTTATCCTTGAGGAAAAGCAATGGAGCGACATAGGTCTGCCGCAGCTATATGGCAGTATTTGTGTGGATACCACCGACCCCGCACGCTCCAATTCGGGAAATATGTTCGCGGCGCTTCTGGCTAATTCCCTTAACGGCGGCAGGACTGTGGATGAGAGCACTATTGAGGAAGTATTGCCTCGGCTAAAGGAGATATTCTCCCGTACAGGCTATATGGAAACCTCCTCCTCCGACCTGTTCAACCAATTTCTTAGAATGGGCGTAGGAGCGAAGCCGATAATTGCGGGTTACGAAAGTCAACTGCTTGAATACGCGGCGGAAAACCCCGAAGAATATGCAAAAATCAAAGACGATCTCGTGGTGATATACCCCTCGCCGACGGTATGGTCAACGCACATCTACATTGCGCTTGACGACGCGGGAAAAATCGGCATTGAAGCCCTGACAGACCCCGAAGTACAGCGTCTGGCATGGGAAAAGCACGGATTTCGCACCGGTGGATATGAAGGCGTAAGCGTAGAGAGCGTCGTCAGCGGAATCCCCGATACTATTACAACTGTTATGAATATGCCGAGCTATAATGTTATGAAACGAATTATTGATGAATTGAGTTAAGGAGCGAATATGGCTGAAGAAATTACCTTGTCGTCATTGGCAAAAGCTAACGGTAACGAGAATTTACGTCAGGATATACAAAAGTCTGCGGGAACTGCTGCTCTTGCCTTCACTGCCGAAGAGCGCTGTCGGATAGACCAGATTAAGCAGGAGCTTGACCTTACCGACAGCGCAGCGGCGGTAGAATATGGCATAGGCTGCCAGCGACAGTTGGCGGAGTTTGCGGACAGGGTACTTGATAATTCCGGCAAGGGTAGCACAGATACTGCGGAACAGTTACAGGCGCTTCTTGAAGAGATAAAGGCAATGGACGCCGGAATTGTGTTTAAGGACACGTTCTGGGCGAGAATTCCGATTATCGGCAGCCGCGCAAGGCGCATGAAGAAGCTGAAAAAGCGCTTTTCAAAGGCGCGGATAAGAATAGAACGTCTGGAACAGGAGCTTGAGCGCTCCCGAACAGAGCTGCTGCGCGGCGCGGAGTTCTTCGATATACTGGGGCAAGAAAATGCAAAGTGCTTCCGACAGCTTACGATATACATTCAGGCAGGTAAAGAGCAGATTGAATATCTGCGCACGACTGCGATACCAAAGCTTACCGCAGAGGTGCAGCGACAGAATGACCCGATGTCTGCACAGCTTGTTTACGGCTTTGAGGAAAATCTTACCCGTTTTGAGAATCGTATCCACGACCTCGAATTAAGCCGTACCATAGCACTCCAATCTGCACCGCAGATGAAGCTAATCCAGTCGGGAAACAGCGTAATGGCACAGAAGATACAAAGCGCCGTGCTGAACACAATTCCGATATGGAAAAACCAGTTTGCAGCGGCGGTGGGGCTTACAGAACAGACAGCAATATACAAGACGCAGCGTCAGCTTGATAAGATGACTAACGAAATGGTTCGGAGAAATGCTGAAATGCTTCGTCAGAGCGCCGTGCAGAGCACTTCGGAAAGTTCTGGGCGCTGATGCGTTCGCAGCTCTCGGCGGAAATGCGTCCCGCTTCATCG
>JBJESC010000115.1:0-4088 GCA_051882615.1 Oscillospiraceae bacterium | reverse complement strand
TGAAACAATTGAGGGAAGAAAAAACATATATTTAGTAGTAAAGAACGTTGACAGCAGCTATTGGCAGGTAATCATGGACGCTGTACGTGATTCGGGAAACGACCACGACTGCAACATTTTCAGCAGCGGCACTCACTCGGAGGCAGATTGGGATATTCAGGAACAGCTCATTGATGACGCGGTTGCAGCAGGGGCGGATATGATAATCTTTTCACCAAACGATTCCGTAAAGCTGTCGGAAAAGGTGAGCGAGGTGTACAACTCAGGTATTCCTATCGTGCTGGTTGATACTGTTGTTAATACCGAGGATTACAATATCTGCTATATGACCGATAATCTCATGGCAGGGCAGATTGCCGCGCGCGAGATGATAGAGCGTTTTCGTTCGGCGGGAATATCGGAAAACGAGGAAGCGTATGTCGCTATTCAGGTTGGCTCGCTCTACTCCCAGACGATAAGCGAGCGACTTGCCGGCTTCTGCCAGTACTGGATAAAAAACGCTCCCTCAAAGTGGAAAGTAATCGACGAGGTAAAGAGCAACGACGGCAGCGTTGACCGTGCAGTTGTCTGTGCAGAAGATTTTCTGAAGGAATACAGCGGTATAAAGGGTGTGTTTGGCTGCAACAACGGCTCCACCGTAGGCTTTGCGCGGACGATAAAGGCGCTCGGAAGAACGGATATTGCAATTGTCGGATTTGACTACTCCGATGAAATGCGCGACCTGATTGCCGATGAAAACTATAACGCTTCGACTATGCTGCAAAAGCAGTATTATATGGGATATGAGGCAGTAAAAGCAGCGCTTGCTATCGGAAACGGCGAAGAAATGAAAGTGAAATTCGTTGATACGGGGATAACAGTTGTCAACAGAGATACGCTTAATGATGCCGAGGTTCAGGAAGTCCTGAGTCACAATTGATTCTGACGGATAGGAGAAAACTGATGGAAATAACGAAGAATAACCAACCCATCGAAAGCTCAGCCCCAAAATTCTCATACTTACGGATAATCGGAATCTACCTTTCGGTATGTGTTCTCGGCTTTGTAATAATCGTTACAGTCTTCAATGGTCTGATTCAGGCTCATGACCAAAAACTCACGAATGATATCTGCACTCTTATTTCGGAAAAGATGGACACATCCATTGAGTATCTTTCGTACTCGGTGCAGGACATCTCGACAGTCGTTATCTGTTCAAATCCTTCGGATATGGAAGAGACATATGAAAAACTAAAGCTTACTGTTCCATATACGAATTACCTCAGTATAGGATTTGTCGCTGCAGACGGAACGCTTTACGCGAGCGAATCTGAGCGAATGGAGTTTGAAAAGTGGGACCTCACTAAAACCGCTCTTGAAAACGACGGTATCACCATTTCCGAACCGTACCGCTCAAGTATGACGGGACAGCTGGTTTTTACGATGTTTTCGCCTCTGCATAACAACAGTGAACGCAAAGATTTGTTGTTTGTAACCTACCCGCTTGATGAGCTTCAGAACCTTGCTAATACTGAATCGCTGATGGACGAGACGGAAATATGGATAATGGACGGGTTTTCCGATAACATTATTCGCTGTTCAGGGTCTGACAGCTTCCTTATTGGCAGTTGGAGCAACTTCAAGCTCGAAAAGACCGGCATAAAGAACAAGACCGAGTATGACCGCTGGGAATCTCTTATCCGAAACGGAGAGGAGTCAGGAGTAGTAACATACACTTTGGACAAGGTTACTTACACTCAGGTGTTTAAGCGCATTGATTTTATGCCGGGCTGGAACGTTGTTGTAAGAATACCGAGCCGTCTGCTTTCGGATTCGATACAGTTGTTCAGATGGGCGTTAATTGCATTTGTTGGCGTAATTATTGTTGCAACGATTATGCTGCTGATTTTTTCTCACAACCACGAAACCGCAGAGAAAAAGGTGTTTGAAAACCTTTCAAACTATGACCCTCTAACACAGATAATGAACCGAAGATATTTTGAAACCTCGGTTCAGAAGCATTTGCAGAACAATGGAAGCGACTGCGCGATGATGTTCTTCGATGTTGACTATTTCAAGGAGGTCAACGATACTTTCGGTCACGAAGCGGGCGACAAGATACTAGTTGATTTCTCGGCGCTGCTTAAAGAGGTGTTCGGAGAAAGCGGATTGGTGGGACGTTTCGGCGGTGATGAGTTTGTCGTGCTGCTGAAAAATAACAATATGAAGTCTATTGAAGAGATGATGGAGAGAATGACTGCGGGGACTGCGCAAATCCGCATTGAAGCCGATCCCGAATACCGACTTCATTTCAGTGCCGGTATGGCGTGCTATCCGAATGACGCCTCGGATTACAATATGCTTATGCGGTGCGCAGACCAGGCGCTCTACAACGTAAAGGAAAACGGAAGAAACGGTTGGCACCGCTACAAGGCTGAGCAGAAGACCTGATACATCTGAGAAAAATCAAAATAACACAACAAATCCGCCAAATGCTTCTTTGGCGGATTTGTCACGTATTAAGAATAAGTTTTTTTAGAATAATCGTTCTTACTTCCAGTGATTAAGGTTAGGGACAACCGCTTCCATGTGTGCGCGAACCTGCTCCTCGGGCCATTCGGCGGTTGCAAGATGTTTGGCGCAGAAATCAATGAGTTCTTCCTTGCTGGAATACTTGAATTCGCCGTCTGTATAGCACCACTTGCAGTATTCCTCGTTAAATTCGCCGCTTGGTTCTTTACTGATTACAGCGTCTTCGAGCGGCATTCCACAGCATTGGCAAATCAGCTGTCTTGGCTGCCCCAAAAGCGTATTGATTGATACGTCAAACACCTTGGACAACAGCTTCAGGGTATCTGTGTTGGGAACGGTTTCGCCGTTTTCCCATCGGGATACGGCTTGCCTTGTAACCATTACTTTTTGGGCAAGGTCTTCCTGCGATAAGCCGGATTTTTTGCGGAGCTCGGTTATAATGTCTTTTGTTTCCATTGCTTTGCACCTCCATAATATGATTATAACATTGTATTCCCTTATCGTCAAGCAACCGTTAGTTGCGGAGTGAATTCTAAAGCGTTTTTAAATAGAACCTGTTCATTGTACTGTGAAGCACGAATGTCGGTCGGTCAATCCCGATAAATCCCAGCCTTTCGTATAAGCGGATTGCAGTTTCAAGGTTTGTGTGCGTTTCCAAATACAGCTGTTTATATCCAGCTTTTCGGGCAAATTCCTCGGCTGTCTGCATCAGTTTCTTGCTTAACCCTTTGCCTTTGGCTTCGTCGGCAAGATATAGCTTCTGAAGCTCCGCACAGCTGTCGAAGCCCTCAAATTCGGCAATCCCCACACCGCCTGTTACCAAGCCGTTTGCGTCTGTGATGATGAAGTATTTTCTCTTTTCGGGTAAAGCAAAGTAGTAGTCACTCAGCGAGTCGAGCCCTTCGTCAAAATATACCGTTCCGGGAATATCAAGGTGAAACCGTTCGAGATTATCCCTGATAATCTTTGCGATTTTCGGATTATCCGACGGGGTAATGGGTCTTATTATGTAATCGCACATTGCTGTTCACCTCTCAGAAGCTCCGGGGCAGGTATGCCGCGCCGATAGCCAGAAAAACTGCGGGAAGCATATTCGCAACTCTCAGCTTTTTTCCCCACACGAGATTTATTCCTATGCAGAAAATCAGAACCGAGCCGATAAGCGACAGATAAGCAATCGCTGTCGTAGTCATCACGGGGGAAACGAGTTTTGCAAGCAGCGTAATCGCACCCTCGAAAACCAATACGGGAATAGCTGAGAATATTGCTCCCTTTCCCATTGAGGACGTCATCACGACGATGATAATGAAGTCCAGAACGGATTTTACGGCAAGGGTGGAATAGTCGCCCAGCAGCCCGTCCTGAATCGCACCGACAATCGCCATAGCTCCGATTGAAACCGTGAGGGAAGCCGTTACGAATGCGTTTACGAATCCCGCGTCCTTGCTGTTGCCCGTTTTTCGTTTAAGCCATTCTCCGAAGCGTTCAAACCCCTTTTCAATCCCGATAAGCTCTCCGATAATCGTCCCCAGAGCAAGACACAGCACCACCAGCATTGATTTTCCGCTCGTGATTTC
>JBJESC010000114.1:0-4093 GCA_051882615.1 Oscillospiraceae bacterium | reverse complement strand
GCAACGGCGGCTGCTGATGTTGGCAAGCGGGATGTCTATGCGTCAAATAGCGGAACGTGAGGACGTTGATATAAAAACAGTGAGAGAGTCGATAGAGGGAGGGAGAAAAAAGTTTAAAAAGTTTTTCAAAATACCCCCTCAAAACAGCTAAAAAATGTCCGTATATAGGGAGGCGGAAATTTATCTCCCCGGAAAGGACGATAAAAATGAAACATAATTTAAAAATCATTGTTTCAAAAAAGCCAATAAACGGCGGCATAGTCGCTTGTCGGCAAGTGAAGGTTCGGGAACGGTTACTGCGTTTCTTGCTTGGAGATAAGCAGAAACTGACGGTTATTGTGCCGGGTGACAGCGTGGAAGAAGTGGCTATTAAGGAAATCGAGGCTGGCAATGACGCTTTGCGTCATTGCTCGCCCATGCAACCACGGGAAGGAGCGATGGTGCGATGAGTAAAATCAAACTTTTACTTGATGTTGTGAATGATATGCGCTCGCTCGCCGACAGCTTGGAGGTGTTGGCGCAAACTATGGCTGACGGAGACAATCAGTGCAATGCTATGCCGAAACCAAAGGAGGAAGTTCCTTCGATTACACATGAAATGCTCCGTGAGCTTGCGGTGAAGCTGTCACGCAGCGGCAAACGCGAGGAGATTAAGCAGCTTCTCGAAAAGTACGGCGTTAAGAACATCACAGCCGTTGCGGACGGCGACCTTGATGTGTTCTATGCTGATTTACAGCAGATGGAGGCTGGTCATGACACTTCGTGTCATTGCTCGCCCATGCGACCGGGGGTGGAGTAAATGCCTCCTACAACACACGCGACACTGTCCGCGTCGTCGGCATATCGCTGGCTTGCGTGTCCTCCGTCTGTTATGGCGACGAAAGATATGCCGGATGAAACCACGGTGTATGCCGAGGAGGGTTCAGTTGCTCATGAAGTTGCCGAGTATAAGGTTAGATGGTATTTAGGTGAAAAAGACCTTATACCGCCATCTACCGGAAACTTTAACGCAGAGGAAATTGACCGCCACACCGACAGCTATGCGTATTATGTCGCCGATAAAATTGAAAGTATACGAAAGTCATGCCCTGACGCAGTGGTTATGGTTGAGCAGAAACTTGATTTCTCAAATTATGTCGAGGGCGGTTTCGGTACGGGCGACCTTGTAATTGTTGCGGACGATATTATACAGGTAATCGATTTCAAGTACGGCAAAGGTGTGGCTGTGTCTGCAGAGCATAATCCGCAGATGATGCTTTACGCTCTCGGCACGCTTAACCTTTACGATTATCTATACGATGTCAGAACCGTAAAGATGGCTATTGTTCAGCCACGTCTTGACAGCATTTCCGAGTGGGAAATTTCCATTGAGGACTTGCTATCTTGGGCGGAAAACACGCTCCGACCGACCGCCGAGCTTGCCACGAAGGGCGAGGGCGAGTTCAAAGCAGGCGAGCATTGTCGGTTTTGTAAACTGCGGGCAACCTGCCGAGCGAGAGCGGAACTTATGCTTGACGCGGCGAAACACGAGTTTGCTGAACCTGCGGAGCTTACGGACGATGAAATCGCGGGCATACTCAAAATTGCGCCCGACCTCGCAAAGTGGGCGGAGGACGTGTTTGCTTACGCGCAGGCGAGAGCGATAAACGAGGGTAAGCATTGGGACGGCTTCAAGGTAGTCGAGGGGCGTTCCAACCGCAAGTATGCCGACGAGTACAAGATTGCGGAGGTGTGCCGCAACAACGGCTATCAGCTCTCGCAGATTTACAAAAACACGCTTATTGGCATTACGGATATGGAGAAGCTACTTGGCAAGAAACAGTTTAAGGAGCTGCTTGGCGACTACATCATAAAACCGAAAGGTAAATTAACGCTTGTGCCGGAGTCGGATAAGCGTGAGGAAGTACATACACTAAGTGAATTCAAGGAGGAAAATTAACATGGCAAATTTAGTAACGGGCAAGGTTAGATTATCATACGAGCATCTTTGGGAACCGGTCGCGATTAAGGACAGTGAACCGAAGTACAGTGTTTCTTTGATTATTCCGAAATCGGATACAAAGACGGTAAAGGCAATTCAGGACGCTGTCGAACAGGCGAAACAGGACGGCAAGGCGAAGTTTGGCGGCAAGATACCTGCGAATCTGAAACTTCCGCTTCGTGACGGCGACATAGAACGTCCGGAGGACGAAGCATATGTAAACAGCTATTTCATAAACTGCAATTCGAAGGACAAACCACAGATTGTGGACAGAAATGTACAGCCGATAATTGACCGCAGCGAGGTTTACAGTGGCTGTTACGCAAGGGTGTCGATTTCCATTTATCCGTTCAACACAAACGGAAACAGAGGTGTCGCCTGCGGACTTGGAAATGTGCAGAAAATCGCGGACGGTGAGCCGCTCGGCGGACGCACAAGAGCCGAGGACGATTTTGAAGCGTATGAGGATGAGGATGACGATTTCTTAAGCTGAGAAGGAGAGGCATATGCAGAAAATATCCATAGACATTGAAACATTTTCTGACGTAGACCTAATTAAGTGTGGCGTGTATAAATACGCCGATTCTCCTGCTTTTGAGATACTTTTGTTTGCCTATTCCATAGACGACGGAGAAATACATGTTGTTGACCTTTTAAGCGGTGAAACGCTGCTGGAGGAAATAACCGAAGCAATCAAATCCGATACGGTTATAAAGACAGCATTCAATGCTCAGTTTGAGCGTGTGTGTCTGTCAAAGCATCTCGGTCTGCCGGATGGAGAATATCTAAATCCTCAGTCTTGGTACTGTACGGCGGTACAGGCGGCGGAACTGTCGCTGCCGTCATCGCTTGCAGATGTCGGCGTGGCTCTTGGCTTGGAACGTCAGAAGATGACAGAAGGTAAGGACTTAATCAAATACTTCTGCGTTCCGTGTAAGCCGACCAAATCAAATGGCGGCAGAGTGCGTAATATGCCGTGTGATTCGCCGGAGAAGTGGGAGATGTTTAAGGAATACTGCAAAAGAGATGTTGATGTGGAGCGTCAGATTGCAAAAAAGCTTGAGATGTATCCCATCAGTGAGTCAGAGCATCGGTTATATGTCCTCGACCAGAACATAAACGACCGCGGTGTATTTGTGGATTTGGAATTGGCACGGCAGGCGGTAAAGCTTAATTCCATACAGACCGCAGTGGCTACGGAACAGGCATATACATTGACAGGTCTTGAAAATCCGAACTCCGTAGCACAGCTTAAGGCGTGGCTTACGGAAAACGGTGTGGAGATTGAAAGCCTCTCAAAAAAGGCTGTGGCGGCACTTGCAGATGAAACGGACGGCGATATACAGGAAATGCTGCATTTGCGGCTGTTGATGTCAAAAACATCTGTTAAAAAATATGAAGCTGTTATGCGGTCGGTGTGTACAGATAGCCGTGTGCGCGGCATGATGCGTTTTTGCGGTGCATCAAGAACCGGAAGATGGTCTGGACAAATTTTGCAAGTGCAGAATTTGCCGAGAAATTATATAACCGATTTAACGCTTGCAAGGGATATTGTAAAGAACGGTGATTTTGAGCTTTTGGATATGATATTCGGGAATGTGCCGAATGTTCTGTCAGAGCTTATCCGTACCGTCCTTATTCCGAAGCTAAACCACAGATTTATAGTTGCTGACTTTTCAGCTATTGAGGCGCGTGTATTATCGTGGCTTGCGGGCGAGCAGTGGCGGCTTGACACATTCAGAAACGGCGGTGATATTTACTGCGCATCTGCAAGTCAGATGTTCCGTGTTCCCGTAGAGAAACACGGAGTAAACGGACATCTTCGGCAAAAGGGTAAAATATCCGAACTCGCCTGTATAGCAGAAGGTCAGCTTGTGTTGACAGATGCTGGACTTATACCAATAGAAAAAGTTACTCTTGCACATAAACTGTGGGATGGTGAGGATTGGGTTTCACATGATGGAGTTATATATAAAGGCGAGCATGAGGTGATTACATATGAAGGACTTACAGCAACAAAAGACCACCTTGTCTGGGTTGAGGGGGAATCGAAGCCAATACAGTTTGGAGTCGCCGCCTCCTGCGGCGCACATCTCGTACAAACCGGAGATG
>JBJESC010000113.1:0-4128 GCA_051882615.1 Oscillospiraceae bacterium | reverse complement strand
CTTGGATGACTCAGGAAAACTATGACGCGTGCGCTGCACCCAAGCGTCTTTTCTGGGTTCACGGTGCAAGTCATGCGGCGGCGTTCTTTGAGGATAATGAACTCTTTATGAAAGAACTCAAGGATTTCCTTCCCAAGTATGTAAAGTAAAGCAAACTCTCAAAGGTTAAATGAAATCACAGGAGGTATTATATGAAGGTTATTGAGATTGATGGAGTGAAGCGCGAATGCTATCCCCTTCTCCCTGCGCAGAAAATGCATTTCTACACCGTTGCGGCAATAAAGCGTCCCGAAGTCCTCAATATCGGCACAGGACTTTATGTTCAGTTTGATACCGATTTTGAAGTCCTCAAGTGGGCAATCAACGAAGCAAGACAGCGCCACGAATGTACTCGCCTGCGCTTCCACAGAGAAGAAGACGGCACTATGTGGCAGTATGTTGTCCCCTACGAGGAGCAGGATTTTGAGCTTCATGACTACCGCAGCTGGAACGAGGACGACGTTCACAGACGCTTCACCGAGTTCACCAAATACCCCTTTGAAATGTGGGATCATCAGCTCAACCGCATTACAATGGTTCGTATGCCCGGTGGCTACAACGGTATTTATATGAATGTCCAACACATGACAATGGACAGCAGCGCTCTGTTTTTATTCCTGCGCGATGTTCTCGTGATTTACTGCTCCAAGGTGTATCCCGAAGCCGCTTCCTATCCCGAGCCTATGGCGTCCTATATTGAATGCCTGAAAAAAGATCTCGAATACGAGGGAAGCAAAGCTCACGAGCGCGACAAGAAATACTGGACAGAGTTCTTCCAGCAGCCCGAGCCTATGTACACCGACTTTGCGGGACAGGGCAGACTTATCCGTGCACGTCTGGACAGCGGCAACCCCGAAAAGCGTTCCGCGCGCGTAACTTCGGACAACTGCAACGCGCAGATTTCGGTATATCACCTTGAGGAAGAACCTTCCAATAAAATAATGAATTTCTGTGCAGAGCATAATGTTCCTATTGTATGTATGCTGCTGATGGGACTGCGTACCGTGCTTTCCATTTTCAACAACAACGAGAAGGACATATCTATCAAGACCACTGTTGCAAGACGCGGAACACGTCTGGAAACCTACTCGGGCGGCACACGAATTCACTACTTCCCCTTCCGCACGATTATCGAACCTACCGAGACCTTCCTCGACGGACTTCGCAAAATTCAGATGGCGCAAAACAACATCTTCCGTCACGCGAATATCGACCCCGTTGCACTCACAATGCAGCGTTCAAAGATGCTCAATCTCGCTCCCGGTGAATCCTACGAGAGCATTTCTCTGACATATCAGCCAATGTCTGCATCTCCCGAAGAAAAGAGAAATCTCCCCGCCAAGTATCAGTCGTTCTGGTATTCCAACGGAGTGGCTGCACAGCCGCTCTACCTGACGGTTATGCACCGTCCGAACGACAACGGCTTTGATTTCTATTTCGAGCATCAAGGCGGTGTTGTAACAAAGCAGGAGCTTGACGTTCTGTACTACTATATCTGCCGCATAATGTTCAGAGGTATAGAGAACTACGACAAGCCGATTGAAACAATTCTTAAATTCGTTTAATTTATGGAGGTAACAAGATGTTTAGTAAAATCAGAGAACTTATTGTAAACTATGTTGATGTTGACCCCGATATAATCACCGAGGACAGCCGATTCATTGAGGACCTTGGCTTCAACTCCTATATGTTTATGTCAATGCTGGGCGAGATTGAGGACGAATTTGATGTTACGGTTGACGAGCAGGAGGTTCTGAAGCTCCACACTATCGGTGACGCTATCGCATACATAGAGAAGCTTCAGGGCTGACCTAATTAATACGGAGGTTTTTATGACACAGGAAAACACCAAAACACTGCGCGATCTGCTGTACAACGCTGACGCCGAATTTGGCACTATCCCTTTCATTCGCTATTCCAATAAAAAAGACATTGTTGACGTATCTTTCTCGGAGTTCCGCAAAAGATGCGACGCGCTCGGCGCATTTATCAGAGAGAAGATTTCCGATAAGAAAATCCATATTGCAATTACGGGAACAACTTCCGCTCCCTACCTCACGGGCTTTTTCGGAACTCAGGTTTCGGGCAACACAATAGTCCCCCTTGACGCACAGCTCTCCGTTGACGATATGTGCGACTGCATAAACAGAGCCGATGTCACCGTGTTTATGTACGACAGCCGTTTTGCACCGATTGTTCCCGCAATCAGACAGTTCTGCCCTCAGGTTACCGACATTATCCAGATTGACGGAGAACCTGCCGACAGCAGCGTTCATTCTCTCGACAAAATTCTTGAGGAGTATGCGGGAAAAGCCCCGACAGCAGACATCAAGCCCGACGACCTCGCCGCTATCATTTACACCTCGGGAACAACAGGCAAGAGCAAGGGCGTTATGCTGGCGCACGAGTGTCTGCTAGACAATACCTTCTGCGAGGATAACGAGAGCAAGCCCGGTCAGGTAATGCTCACCGTTCTTCCTATCCATCACGTTTACTGTATGGGCTGCGATATTCTGCTCAGTATTCGCTACGGTGCTACTCTCGCAATTAACGACAGCCTTATGCACCTCGCGAAGAACATCGCTCTGTTCAAGCCGCACAGAATTCTCCTCGTTCCTATGATTATCGGAGTTATCCTCCAGAACATTCAGGCGGCTTGCAAGGCTAACCCGAATGTTCCCCCCGCTATGGTGGCTAAACAGGCGCTCGGCGGCAATCTTATTGCGATTTTCAGCGGCGGTGCTTACCTCTCGCCCACTATCACCGAAGCTTTCGAGAAGCTCGGCGTCAAGGTGGCACAGGGCTACGGTATGACCGAATGCTCTCCGAGAATAAGCACAGCGCGCGAGGACATCGAGTGCGACCCCAAGTCGGTTGGACGCGTTGTGGGCGGCTGTCAGGTGCGAATTGTTGACGGAGAAATTCAGGCAAAGAGCAAGTCCGTGATGAAGGGCTACTACAAGAACCCCGAAGCTACTGCCGAAACCCTCACCGAGGACGGCTGGCTCCGCACGGGCGACCTCGGCTACGAGGAGAACGGCTGGTTGTACATAACAGGCAGAAAGAAGAACCTGATTATTCTGGACAACGGTGAGAACGTTTCCCCCGAGGAGCTTGAAAACAAATTCGCGGATAATCGTCTGGTTAAGGAAGTGCTGGTTTACGCAAAGGACAGCGTTATCACTGCGGAAATTTTCCCGAACAGCGACTACGCCGCAGAGGCGGGAATTTCCGACATCAAGGCGCAGCTGCAAAAGGATATTGACGCGATTAACCTCACGGTTAATTCGGCAAAGACTATCCGAAACCTTGTTATCCGCGATACCGAATTCGAGAAGACCACCTCGAAGAAGATTAAAAGACAGCTTTACTACTGATATTCACAAACGGCTTGCAACTATGCAAGCCGTTATTCTCTTGACAAAGCCGATAAAACTGTTTATAATAAGGATATGAACACAAATAAACAGGAGGCACTTATGGACAACAGAAACAGACCACGCGCCCGTCAGAAAACCTACTCGAACGACGGCAAGGGCGCATTCCGCCGCGGAGACGGGCTCGGAACAGGTCCCGTAGGGCAAGGCTTCTCGGGCGGCGGTTCTTCGGGAGGACGCGGAATAAAGCGCGCGGCAATAGGCGGCGGAGGCGGACTGCTCACGATTATCGTCATTGTGCTGCTACTCTTCTTCAATAAAGGCGGTACGTCACCCGACAACACTCCCGACTACGGCAACAACGGTACAAACGGTGGTTACACCGACAACTATGTTCCGAGCGGAAAGCTGGACACTTCCGTGGCAGCGGGTTCCCGTGCAAAGTACACGCAAATTCTCGGAAGCAAGCGCGATACTGTAACGCTTATGGTGTATATGTGCGGAACGGATTTGGAGTCCAAGTACGGAATGGCTTCTGCTGATATGGAAGAAATACGCTCGGCAAGCTCCGCATTCGGGGATAACTTCAATCTTATCATCTATACGGGCGGCTGCAGCGGCTGGAAGAACGGCGTAAGCTCCTCCGTAAACCAGATTTATCAGGTTAAGGGCGGAAAGATAAGCTGCCTTTCAGATAATGCGGGACGCGGTG
>JBJESC010000112.1:0-4136 GCA_051882615.1 Oscillospiraceae bacterium | reverse complement strand
TACACTTAATGGGTATGTACACCAAAACCACCGCAAAATCGTGGTTTCAGTACCGTGTTGACGCTGTGCTGAAATCGCTGGCGGTGTTCCTGCGGGAGGCCACGGGGATTATCGTTATCTGGTTCACCCTGCTGAAATTTGATGAGCTTAACGGCTGGGATATTTACGAAATGCTGTTCCTGTTCAGCCTGCTGTTCCTGACATACGGCGTTATGATAATATTTTTCACGGGTCTGCGGGATTTCGGAAACACCGTCAGAAGCGGCAATTTTGACCGGTTCATTCTGCGCCCGCGTGGGCTGTTGTTTCAGATAATATTTGTGAATTCCGACTGGTTCGCGGCACTGGGGCATGGCGGCTTGGGTATTACGCTGTTCCTGCTTTCCGCAGGAAAGGTGGGTATTCAGTGGAATGTCGGCAATGCGCTTTATTATATTTTCACCGTTGCAGGCGGCGTTCTGATACAGGGAGCGGTGTTTCTGCTCCTCGCCTCGCTGAATATTTTCCTGCTTCAGACAGACAGCTTAAAAGAACTCATCTACTGGAATATGCGAAGATTTGCGGGCTATCCGATAAGCATTTTCCACAAGGCAATTCAGTTTTTTATGATTTATGTAATGCCCTTTGCGTTCGTTAACTATTTCCCCGCGCAGTTTCTTTTAAGAAAGGACGATATGTCAGCATATCCCGAGATTTTTATGTATATTACGCCTGTTATCGGTGTTGTGATGTACCTGCTTGCATATCTTTTCTGGAGGTTCAGTATCCGGTTTTATAAGAGTTCGGGGAATTGAATATAAGAAAACAGGTTACCATCAATTCAGATGATAACCTGTTCTTTTTATTACATTCTTGTTAGTTGCACGTTATACTATTATATTTTAACGGAGCAAGACTACTGACCCGGATAAAATAACTGCGCATTACGTCAAACAGCATTTTCCGGCGAAATAGACTATAGGCAACACCGCACAATTAACGTCTACCGCCTTTGCTGCACGCTTACTTGCATATTTCCCGTCATCTTGCACAGAAATTTCTTGACATACGTTAGTATGCCTGCAAAATTTCTGTACAATCTGACGAAAAATCTGACTGCGTAATCGCACGACAATAATTATGCGGTATTGCCTATATTATTTCTTGACAACAGGGAAATAGTGTGGTACAATGACAGAAAACGGTCGTTAGCAATATTGCGGCGCAGACATTAAGGCTATACTATAGGTTTAGTGTAAGGGAAGGCTGTATTTATAATGGGATTCGGACTTGTTGCAGTATACGAGCGTAAGAAAGACTGATGTAATACGGTCTGATTTGCGGGGAGATACCCTGCTCAATAAATCAGAATAGGAACCGATAAAAAGCAGCAGAAGTCATACATTTTTGCAACAGCTGCTTATGCAAATGTAAAGGAAGCACACCTTATGAAAAAAATATCAGTCGTTCTGAGCGCAATCGGCATATTCATTATCGGTGCAGCAGCTTTATCATCATATCCCTATATGTATTATTTACAATCTTATGACTGAAAAGAACAGGAGGAAATACTATGGAGCCTATAAAAATCAGAGGTCTTAAACAGAACAATCTTAAAAACGTTTCGCTTGATATTCCTAAAAATAAAATCGTAGTTTTTACGGGAGTTTCGGGTTCGGGAAAATCAAGCATTGTGTTTGATACCGTTGCGGCGGAAAGCCAGAGGCAGATGAATGAAACCTACAGCGCGTGGGTGAGAGGAAGGCTGCCGAAATACGAAAAGCCGAACGTGGAGCTTATCGACAATCTGAATCCTTCTGTAATAATCGACCAGACGCGGCTTGGCGGAAACGCGCGTTCAACGGTTGGCACGATAAGCGATATGTATTCGCTCCTGCGGCTTATGTTTTCGAGAATAGGCACACCTTCCGTGGGTCCTGCGTCATATTTTTCGTTCAACAATCCAAACGGAATGTGTCCAACCTGCGCCGGTATCGGAAAAATAATGGATTTCGATATGAACAACCTCATTGACGCAGAAAAGACCTACGACGAGGGCTGTTTTCAGCTTCCTGCATTTGGTACGGGAAATTACTATTGGAAGGTTTACAGACGCCCCGAGTATTTCAGAACCGATGTTCCGTGGAAAGACCTCTCCGAAGAAGAACAGAACATTCTGTTATACGGCAGCAGAACGAAGGGCGGAGAGCGGCTTGACAAAAAGCTCGAGGGCGTTTATAATCAGTTCAAGCGGCTTGTTTTGATGAAAGGCGCTGAGGAGCAGACCGACAATACCCTGAAAAGGATTGCAAGATTTCTGTATGAGTGCGAATGTCCCGACTGCAAGGGCAAGCGATTGAATAATACCACGCTTTCCTGCAGAATCAACGGATATAACATAAACGATATGTGCGAGATGGAGTTTTCACGGCTGCGTGAGGAGCTTGATAAAATCCGGGATGAAAGGGCTGCTGCGATTGTCGGGCAGCTGAAAGCGTCGCTTGACCGAATGATTGATATTGGTTTGCCGTATCTGTTTATGAACCGCGAAAGCTCAACTCTTTCGGGAGGAGAAGCGCAAAGACTTAAGCTTGTGCGATATATGGGAAGCTCGCTTTGCGGAATGATTTATATTTTCGACGAGCCCAGCACGGGTATGCACCCGAGAGATGTCCACAGAATGTCAAGACTTCTTAAAAGTCTGCGTGACAAGGGGAATACGGTTCTTGTTGTTGAGCACGACAAGGATATAATCAGTATCGCGGACGAGGTTATTGATATTGGTCCGTTAGCGGGAAAAAACGGCGGCGAGGTGCTGTTTCAGGGCAGCTACGAAAGCCTTCTTATAAGCGGAACGAAGACGGGAAACGCACTTTCCTCGGAAATAAAGGTAAAAGAAAAAGTTCGCGAGCCTAAAGGATTTCTTCCGATAAGAGGTGCAAATCTCCACAATCTCAAAAATGTTGACGTTGACATTCCGCTTGGGATAATGACTGTAGTTACGGGTGTTGCAGGAAGCGGAAAATCCACGCTTATCAGAGACGTTTTCGCAAAACAGTACGAGGAACAGGTTGTTCTTATCGACCAGAGCGCAGTTACTGCAACAGGACGTTCAACTGTCTGCACGTTTTTAGGCTTCTTCGATGAAATCAGAAAAGTATTTGCTGCCGAAAACAACGCAGACGCAGGACTTTTCACCTTTAACGGAAAAGGCGCTTGCCCTTACTGTAAAGGCCGCGGTGCGATAACAACCGAGCTTGTGTTTATGGAGCCCGTTACTACTGTCTGCGAGCATTGCAGCGGCATGCGCTACAGCGAGGACGCTCTGAAGTATTCGGTTAAAGGAAAAACTATCGTTGATGTTCTGAATATGAGCGTAGAGGACGCCGTGCCGTTCTTTGCGGATAACAAAAAAATCTCGGCAATGCTGAACGCTCTTATGGAAGTCGGACTGTCATATATCTCGCTCGGACAGCCCTTGTCAACATTTTCGGGCGGCGAACGTCAGAGAGTAAAACTTGCACAGAATATCAGCAAAAAGGGAAATATCTATATATTAGACGAACCCACAACAGGACTTCACGCTGCGGATATAGAAAAGGTTGTGGACATTCTCGAAGGCTTTGTTGACAGGGGGAATACGGTAATCGTGATTGAGCACAACACCGATGTTATGAAGCTTGCGGATTATATTATCGATATTGGTCCCGACGGCGGCACCAAAGGCGGTGAGGTCGTATTTACGGGAACACCGAAGGAAATGCTTGAAAGCGGTAAGACGATAACGGCGAAATATCTTAGAAAATAGCAGCATGAATAACAGGCAGAATTACTCTTGCGCTCCTATAACGAAACGCTGTTCAACCTCTTGATGTGGAGTATACGGAGGGTAAATCAATACTGCGCTGAATAATGTATTCCCGGCGCATCCCCTTTCGGGAGGTCTTGTGCAGTTCCGGAGAATGTAAAAAAGCTGTCCCCTTGCGCAAAGCTGATACAAATAGAATGAGTTGGATGTGCAGGTCATGCCAAAACCAAAATGGAACCTGAATACCATTTACATATCCGAGCGGCTGCAGGAGAGTCTGCGGCCCATCTCCCACTGCGCCCTGACCACGGTGGTGGCACCTATGGGTTATGGCAAAACAACGGCAGTG
>JBJESC010000111.1:0-18125 GCA_051882615.1 Oscillospiraceae bacterium | reverse complement strand
TTGGGGGCTTCGGTCTGTCGGTCAACCCCTCTGTCACTTCGTGACACCTCCCCCAACCCCATTATATGCCTCTGTGCCATCCTAAATAGGTTTTTCGACAAGCTCATCAGCTTACACCTAAAAACGATTTTAAAAAAACTCGGATTTTTTTAAAAAATCCCTTGACAAAGAGAAATCAATGTGATATAATAAGCACAAATTGAATATCCACTTCAAACCGATGAAGCAGAGATAAAAACGTTTGATTGCACTCACAGAGAGCGGCCGTTGCTGAGAATGCCGTAGAAAGCAGAACGTTAAATGGACTGCCGAGGGTGCGAGGAAAGGTTCGGCGTCCGAGCGATTGTGTTCGGGACTGTTCCGAGTATTCCGCAACGTTAGCATGCGTTAATTGCAAGGGTATGTCAGTACCCGATGAGTGCACGGTTTTCCGTGAATTAAGGTGGCAACGCGGTGTTTAATCTCCGTCCTTAAGACAGAATTATGGTATTCTGTCTGTGGGGCGGTTTTTTTATGTCAAAGGAGTGAAGGTTATGTTAGTTCCAAGTCTTGAACAGGCAAAGAAAATGACGGGCAGCGTTATTCCGATTAAGCGCGAAATTCTCTCGGATATACGCACGCCGATTGAGGTTCTGAAAGTGCTCCAGGGAGTGAGCCGCCAGTGCTTCATTCTCGAATCGGTTGAAAATCAAGAAAAGTGGGGACGCTACACTTTCCTCGGATACAACCCCAAGCTTGAAATCTCGTGCCTTAACGGAAAGCTCACCGTGAAGCACGTTCTCACGGGTGAGCAGGAAACCGTTGAAACCTCCGACCCCGCCGCTTATATCCGCGACCTTATGAGCAAGTACACCACCGAAAAGCCCGAGGGATTTCCGAGCTTTACGGGCGGTCTGGTAGGCTATTTCGGCTACGATTTCATCAAGTACGCCGAGCCGTGCCTGAAGCTTGACGCGCTCGACGAGGAGGGCTTCAAGGACGTCGACCTTATGCTGTTCGACAACATAATCGCGTTCGACAATATCAAGCAGAAAATAATCCTCATCACAAACGTTATGTCGGACAATCTCGAGGAGAACTATCGCAGAGCCGAACGCGAGCTTGACGAGATGGCAAATCTCGTCCGCAGCGGCAAACCTGCCGAGAAGAAAAAAGGCAAGCTGACAAGCGAATTCCGTTATCTCTTCAACAAAGAACAGTATTGCTCTATGGTTGAGAAAGCGAAGCACTACATCTACGAGGGAGACATCTTCCAGGTAGTGCTCTCTAACAGAATTGACGCGGATTTTGAGGGAAGCCTGCTGGATACCTACCGTGTTCTACGCTCGACTAACCCCTCGCCGTATATGTTCTACTTCTCAAGCGACGATATGGAGGTCGCAGGCTCCAGCCCTGAAACGCTCGTGAAGCTGGAGGACGGTGTTCTCCACACCTTCCCGCTTGCGGGAACACGTCCGCGCGGCGCTACGGACGAGGCGGATATTCAGCTTGAACGCGAGCTTCTCGCAGACGAAAAGGAGCTCTCCGAGCACAATATGCTTGTTGACCTCGGAAGAAACGACCTCGGAAAAATCTCCGAATTCGGCTCGGTTGAGGTTGAGCAGTATATGCAGATTTTACGCTTCTCTCACGTTATGCACATAGGCTCTACGGTGCGCGGAAAAATCCGCAGCGACCTGCACGCGCTTGACGCGGTAGACGCGGTTCTCCCCGCAGGAACGCTCTCGGGAGCGCCGAAAATCCGCGCCTGCGAAATCATCAACGAGCTTGAGAACAACAAGCGTGGCATATACGGCGGCGCGGTGGGATATATCGATTTCAGCGGAAATCTTGACGTTTGCATTGCAATTCGCCTCTGCTTCAAGAAGAACGGCAGAGTGTTCGTCCGCTCGGGAGCGGGCATTGTTGCCGACAGCGTCCCCGAGAACGAGTTTAACGAGTGCATTAACAAAGCCAAAGCGGTTACAAATGCGCTCACTATCGCACAGGAGGTGGATTTATGATACTTCTGGTTGACAACTACGACAGCTTTTCCTACAACCTCTACCAGTTGATAGGAACGATAAACCCCGACATCAAGGTAATTCGCAATGATGAACTCACCGTTGAGGAAATTCTGAAACTCGCTCCCTCCCACATCATCATAAGCCCCGGTCCGGGCAGACCTTCTGACGCGGGAATATGTGAGGACCTGATAAAAGCCGCAGCGGGAAAAATCCCCGTGCTCGGCGTATGTCTGGGACATCAGGCAATTTGTGAAGCTTTCGGCGCGGAAATCACCTACGCGAAGCAGCTTATGCACGGTAAGAAATCCAAGGTGAAATTCAGCGGAAATTCCCCAATTTTTGAGGGCTTGGAGGACGGCTTGGAGGTCGCGCGTTATCACTCGCTTGCCGCTTCGGAAAGTGGCTTTCCCGATTGCCTTACCGTAACCGCAAAGACCGATGACGGCGAGATTATGGCGGTTCAGCACGAGCAGTATAAGGTCTATGGGCTGCAATTTCACCCCGAGAGCATACTTACAAGCCACGGCAAGGAAATGCTCTCAAATTTCCTTAAAATCAAGTGATTTTTAAAGCTCTGAATTTAGCTTGGTTGAGCCAAATCAGAACGCAAAATATACATAATTAAAAGAGGATAATATGACTATTCTGGAAGAAATAGCGCAGAAGACGAAGGAGCGAATTTCCGCGCAATCATCGCAAATTCCGCTTTCGGAAGTCCGCTCGCTCGCCGAAAAAGCACCGAAATCGGAGAAAAAGTCGCTCTATGACGCGCTTTCGGGCGATGACATCTCCTTTATCTGCGAAGCGAAGAAAGCGTCCCCCTCCAAGGGAATAATCGCCGAGCATTTCCCATATCTCGAAATCGCGAAAGACTACGAAGCTGCAGGCGCAGCCGCAATTTCCTGCTTAACAGAGCCGTTCTGGTTCAAGGGAAGCGACAAATATCTGCAAGAAATCGCCGCAGAGGTGAAAATCCCCGTACTTCGCAAGGACTTCACGGTTGACGAGTATATGATTTACGAAGCGAAAGCGCTCGGCGCGTCGGCTGTGCTGCTGATTTGCTCGATACTCTCTGAAAATCAGCTCTCCGACTACCTTGCGCTTACTCACGAGCTTGGGATGTGCGCTCTTGTAGAAGCGCATGACGAAGCCGAAATAGCCTCAGCCGTAAAAATCGGTGCAAGGATAATCGGCGTAAACAACCGAAATCTGAAGAATTTCAGCGTAGATATTGACAATTCCGCACGGCTCAGAAGCCTTGTTCCGAAAGACAGAATTTTCGTTTCGGAGAGCGGAATTAAGACCGCCGAGGACGTAGAAAATCTCCGTAAAATAGGTGCGAACGCAGCGCTTATCGGCGAAACGCTTATGCGCGCTCCCGACAAAGCTGCAAAGCTCCGAGAACTGCGAGGAATAAAGTAAAATGAAGATTAAGCTGTGCGGAATGTTCCGCGAGTGCGACATTGACTTCGCAAACGCGGCAAAACCCGATTATATCGGCTTTGTAATGGGCTTTCCCAAGAGCCGCCGCAATATCTCACCCGAGTTTGCATATTCGCTGAAAAAGCGTCTCTCCCCCGAAATCAAGGCAGTCGGAGTGTTCGTCAATGCTCCGCTTGATATGGTAGCAAACGTTGCCTCAAGCGGAATTATCGACTTAATACAGCTTCACGGCTCGGAGGATGACGAGTATATCGCCAAGCTCCGCGAATTAACCCCCGCTCCCGTGATTAAGGCGATAAAAGTGCGGAGCGCGGAGGACATCGCAAACGCTCCCGAATTAGCTGATTTCCTGCTGCTCGACAACGGAACGGGAACGGGAAAGATGTTCGACCACGGAATTCTCTCGGGAATTGAAGTACCGAAACCGTTTTTTCTGGCGGGCGGTCTCACTCCCGAAAATCTCACGGATATTCCACGAAATCCGCTTCCCTATGTGGTGGATTTAAGCAGCGGAATTGAAACCGACAACGTAAAAGATAAGTCAAAAATGCTGGCTGCCGTACAATCGGCACGACTGCTTTAATATGAAAGGAAGAATGAAATGAGTAAAGGAAGATATGGCGATTTCGGAGGACAGTACATCCCCGAAACCCTGATGAACGAAATTCACAAGCTGGAAGACGCTTACGAAAAGTACTCCAAGGACCCCGAGTTTATCGCAGAGCTTGACAAGCTCAACCGTGAGTACGCGGGCAGACCGTCACTGCTCTACTATGCCGATAAGATGAGCAAGGATTTGGGCGGCGCAAAAATCTACTTCAAGCGCGAGGATTTAAACCATACGGGTTCTCACAAAATCAATAACGTCCTCGGACAATGCCTGCTCGCCAAGAAAATGGGCAAAACCCGCATTATCGCGGAAACGGGAGCAGGTCAGCACGGAGTTGCGGCGGCTACCGCAGCGGCGCTTATGGGGTTGGAATGTGAAATCTTTATGGGCAAGGAGGACACAATCCGACAGGCTCTGAACGTTTACCGTATGGAGCTGCTCGGCGCAAAGGTTCATCCCGTAACCACAGGCACAATGACGCTTAAAGACGCGGTAAACGAGGCTATGCGTGACTGGACTACCCGCGTTGATGATACTCTGTACGTTCTCGGCTCGGTAATGGGACCGCACCCGTTCCCGATGATTGTCCGCGACTTCCAGAGCGTAATCTCCAAGGAAGCCCGCGAACAGATACTCGAGCTGGAGGGCAAGCTCCCGACCGCGGTTATGGCTTGCGTAGGCGGCGGCTCCAACGCTATGGGAATGTTCTACAACTTCATTAACGATAAAGAGGTTCGGCTTATCGGCTGCGAGGCTGCGGGACGCGGCGTTAATACGGGTGAAACCGCAGCGACTATCGCCACAGGCTCGCTCGGCGTATTCCACGGAATGAAGAGCCTTTTCTGCCAGAACGAATACGGTCAGATAGCCCCCGTTTACTCTATCTCCGCAGGTCTTGACTACCCCGGAATAGGCCCCGAACACGCATATCTTCACTCCATCGGCAGAGCGGAATACGTTCCCGTAACCGATGACGAGGCGGTAAATGCATTTGAGTACATCGCCCGCACCGAGGGTATCATCTGTGCGATTGAGAGTGCCCACGCAGTAGCCCACATGATGAAGATTGCGCCCACAATGTCCAAGGACGATATAATCATCTGCTGCCTTTCGGGACGCGGCGACAAGGACGTTGCGGCAATCGCACGTTACCGCGGCATAGATTTGCACGAATAAACGGAGGATACAAAGATGAACAGAATAGAAAACGCTTTTAAAAACAAGAAAGCCTTTATCGGCTTTCTGACGGCGGGAGACCCGAATTTTGACGCCTCCTATGACAACATAATGGCTCTGGTAAAGGCGGGAGCAGACCTGATTGAGATTGGAATTCCTTTCTCCGACCCTATTGCCGAAGGCCCCGTAATTCAGGAAGCAGACGTCCGCGCGCTCAAAGCGGGTATGACCACGGACAAGGCGTTTGAAATGGCGCAGAAGGTTCGCTCTCAGACCGATATTCCGCTGGTGTTTATGACCTATCTGAACCCCGTGTTCAAATACGGATACGACAGATTTTTCGCCAAATGCAAAGAAATCGGCGTAGACGGACTGATTTGCCCCGATATGCCGTATGAAGAAAAGGGCGAAGCAGACGAAATCGCAAAGAAATACGGAATTGCGATTATTTCAATGATTGCCCCCACCTCCGAACAGCGTATCAAGGAAATCGCCGAGAACGCAGAGGGCTTCCTCTACATAGTGAGCTCCCTCGGAGTAACGGGCGTTCGCAGCGAGTTCAAAACCGACCTCGCTTCCATTATGGAAACGGTCAAGAAGTACGCAAAGGTTCCCGCTGCAATAGGCTTCGGAATATCCACCCCCGAGCAGGCAAAAAAGATGTCCGAAATCTCGGACGGCGTGATAGTTGGCTCCGCAATTGTACGCCTTGTTGAAAAGCACGGCGATAAGGCGGCAGACGAAATCTACTCCTACGTCAAGAGCCTGACAGACGCAATCCACTGATTACAGCAGCCCTCCCGATTGGTAAAATTTGTCGGGAGGGTTGTTTATTTTAAATGGCATTTGGTAAAAATGGACAAAAAAATCGTTAATTTTTGTACAAATTAAGAAATGCAAAATTCAATTTTTAGGTGGCTTTTTGGGGCGAAATATGTTATAATTGACATAAGGTTATGAAAAAAGTGTATTGCTCCGCAAAACGAGTAGTAACTCCGACCTTAAAACCGCATAGCGGTAGGGCTTGGCTTTTGAAAACAGGGAGACTGTACGGTGTCAGTGCCGAAAACCTCGTTGATTTTCCTCTGCACAATCCGCGCGGCATTGCGGCAAATAATATTCTTAAGGAGGCTAAAACATGGCTTTTAAAAAGAGCGCAGTTGCCTTTTCGGGAACTGCCGAGCAGGAAAAGCGTCTCAGAGAAGTGATCGAACAGCACAAGAACGATCCCGGTGCGCTTATGCCTATTCTTCAGCAGGCTCAGGACATCTACGGATATCTCCCGATTGAGGTTCAGCAGATAATCGCCGAGGAGATGGACATTCCCCTTGAAAAGGTATACGGAGTTGTGACATTCTACGCACAGTTCTCCATCAATCCTAAGGGACAGTACAAGATTTCCGTCTGTCTTGGAACAGCTTGCTATGTCAAGGGATCCGGTGACATTTTCAACAAGCTCCAGGAAAAGCTTGGAATCGGAAGCGGAGAAATCACTCCCGACGGAAAATTCTCGCTTGACGCATGCCGCTGCATCGGCGCTTGCGGTCTTGCTCCCGTACTTACCGTCAATGAAGATGTATACGGCAGACTTACCGTAGACGACATTGATAAGATCCTCGCTAAGTACAACTGACGTGAACGAACAGATAACACTCAAGGAAGGTAGGATTCATAGATGAATGTTATAAAAACGATTGACGATCTTAACGCAATCAAGTCCGCTTCGGCAGAAGTTGTTGCTACTCGTATTGACGGCAAGGACAACGGCGTTAAGGACGTTCTGGTCTGCGGAGGTACAGGCTGTACTTCCAGCGGCTCAATGAATATCATCAAGAAGCTTGAAGAAGAAATCGCTGCAAACGGTCTCCAGGGTAAGGTAAATGTAATCAAGACAGGCTGCTTCGGTCTGTGTGCGCTCGGTCCGATTATGATTGTTTATCCCGAGGGTACATTCTACTCCAAGATGGAGGTAGACCATATCCCCGAAATCGTAGAGAGCCACCTCAAGAACGGCGTACCCGTTAAGAAGTACCTCTACGCTGAAACAGTTGACGGCGACACCATCAAGTCCCTCAACGACACCGCATTCTACGCTAAGCAGCACCGTGTTGCTCTGAGAAACTGCGGCGTTATCTCCCCCGAGCATATCGAGGAGTATATCGCACGCGACGGTTATCAGGCTCTGTACAAGGTGCTTACTTCTATGTCGCAGGACGATGTTATCAATACCGTACTCGCATCGGGACTGCGCGGACGCGGCGGTGCAGGCTTCCCCACAGGAAGAAAGTGGCAGTTGGCTAAGGACCTCGTTAAGGACGCTGACCAGAAGTATGTATGCTGTAACGCCGATGAAGGCGACCCCGGTGCGTTTATGGATCGTTCCGTACTCGAGGGCGACCCCCACACCGTAATCGAGGCAATGGCAATCGCAGGCTACGCTATCGGCGCAAATCAGGGTTACATCTACGTTCGTGCAGAGTACCCCATCGCCGTTGAGCGCCTGAGAATCGCTATTGCACAGGCAGAAGAAGCAGGTATGCTCGGCGACAACATCTTCGGCACGGGCTTCAGCTTCAGACTTGGTCTGAGACTCGGTGCAGGCGCGTTCGTCTGCGGTGAGGAAACCGCTCTGATGACCTCTATCGAGGGTAACCGCGGCGAGCCTCGTCCCCGTCCTCCGTTCCCTGCTGTCAAGGGTCTGTTTGGCAAGCCCACAGTCCTCAACAACGTTGAGACCTACGCAAACATTTGCCAGATTATCCTCAAGGGTGCTGATTGGTTCGCAGGAATGGGAACCGAGAAGTCCAAGGGCACAAAGGTATTCGCACTCGGCGGTAAGATTCACAATACAGGACTTGTTGAAGTTCCTATGGGAACTACGCTGCGCACCGTTATTGAAGAAATCGGCGGCGGTATCCCGAACGGCAAGAAGTTCAAGGCTGCTCAGACAGGCGGACCTTCTGGCGGATGCATTCCTCCTCAGCACCTCGATATTCCGATTGATTACGATAATCTCATCTCCATCGGCTCTATGATGGGCTCCGGCGGACTTATCGTAATGGACGAGGACAACTGTATGGTTGATATTGCGAAGTTCTTCCTTGAGTTCACCGTTGACGAGAGCTGCGGTAAGTGCACTCCCTGCCGTATCGGTACTAAGAGAATGTACGAGCTCCTCACCAAGATTACCGACGGTAAGGCAACTATGGAAGACCTCGACAAGCTTGAGAAGCTCTGCTACTACATAAAGGACAACGCTCTGTGCGGACTCGGACAGACCGCTCCTAACCCCGTGCTTTCTACTCTCCGCTACTTCAAGGACGAATATATCGCACACGTTCAGGATAAGAGATGTCCCGCAGGCGTCTGCAAAAACCTCCTGCAGATCAAGATTGATCCCACGAAGTGCAAGGGCTGCTCGCTCTGCGCTAAGAAGTGCCCTGTCGGCGCGATTACAGGCGAAATCAAGTCGCCGTTCACAATCGACCAGAACAAGTGCATCAAGTGCGGCGTATGTATGTCCAACTGTAAGTTCGGCGCGATCTCCAAAGTCTGATAGGAAAGGAGCAAGAAAATGGTTAATATCAAAATTAACGGTGTGGATTATTCTGTTCCCGATGGATCTACCATTCTGGAAGCAGCGAAATACGTTGGAATTAAAATCCCCACACTGTGCTACTTAAAGGACATCAACGCAATCGGCGCTTGCCGTATCTGCGTTGTTGAAGTAAAGGGTGCGCGCACTCCCGTTGCAGCTTGCGTATATCCCGTAAACGAGGGTATGGAGATTAAGACCAACTCTCCGAAGATTCTCGAGAGCCGCAAGACTACTCTCGAGCTTATCCTCTCCAACCACAAGAAGGAGTGTCTCTCCTGCGTAAGAAGCGGTTCCTGCGAACTCCAGCAGTTGTGCTACGAGTACGGCGTTGACGAGAACAAGTTCGCCGGCGAGAACCCCGCTGTTGAGATTGACTCCAGCGCAGCTCACATGGTACGCGACAACTCCAAGTGCATTCTGTGCAGACGCTGCGTGGCTGCGTGCTCGGCTAATCAGGGAATTGGCGTAATAGGCGCTAACGAGCGTGGTTTCGCTACTCAGATTGCCTCTGCATTCGATATGGATCTGGCTGATACCGCCTGCGTATCCTGCGGACAGTGCATTACCGCTTGTCCCACAGGCGCTCTCCACGAAAAGGACGATACCGATAAGGTATTCGAGGCTATTGCTGACCCCGAGAAGCTGGTTGTGGTTCAGGCTGCTCCCGCAGTTCGCGCTTCTATTGCAGAAGCATTCGGCGCAGCTGTCGGAACAAACGGCGAGGGCAAGATGATTGCCGCTATGCGCCGTCTTGGCTTCGACAAGGTATTCGACACCAACTTCTCCGCAGACCTCACCATTATGGAAGAGGCAACCGAGTTCCTCGGCAGAGTACAGAACGGCGGCACACTCCCGCTCATCACCTCCTGCTCTCCCGGATGGGTTCGCTACTGCGAGAACTACTTCCCCGAGTTCATTCCGAACCTCTCAACCTGCAAGTCGCCGCAGCAGATGTTCGGTGCGGTTGTAAAGACCTACTACGCACAGAAGCTCGGCAAGAACCCCGAGGACATCGTTTCCGTATCCGTAATGCCTTGTACCGCAAAGAAGTACGAGGTTCAGCGTGACGACCAGTCCGCAGCGGGAGTACCCGATGTAGACATCACTATCACCACTCGTGAGCTTTCGAGAATGATTAAGAAGGCGGGAATTATCTGGGACGAACTCCCCGAGGAAACCGCAGATTCTCCTCTCGGCTCTTACACAGGTGCAGGCGTTATCTTCGGTGCAACAGGCGGCGTTATGGAAGCCGCTCTGCGTACCGCGGTTTGGAAGCTCACAGGCGAGAACGCAGATTCTCCCATTGACTTCAAGGAAGTTCGCGGCACTGAGGGAATCAAGGAAGCTACATACAACGTTGGCGGCAAGGAAGTCAAGGTTGCCGTTGCAAGCGGACTTGCAAACGCAAAGAAGCTGCTCAAGGCTATCAAAGCAGGAGAAGCTAAGTACGACTTCATCGAAGTAATGGCTTGTCCCGGCGGCTGTGTAAACGGCGGCGGACAGATTATCCAGCCCGCTTCTGTTACCAACTTCGTTGACGTTCGCGCTGAAAGAGCGAAGGTTCTCTACAACCTCGACGAGAACGCGCCTCTCCGTCGTTCGCACGAGAATCCCGACATCAAGGCTCTGTATGCTGAATTCTTCGGCGAACCGAATTCTCATAAGGCTCACGAAATTCTCCACACAAGCTACAGTGCGAAGAAGCTCTACAAGTAAGAGCATAATCCCCCGCCGCTTGGGTAAGCGGCAATAAAGAAGCATTATGAAGCCGTTTTTGGTACGTTGTATCAAAGACGGCTTTTCTCTATTGACTTCGCGGGGTAATTATGCTATAATCAATTCAACAACAAACCGTAATTCGAAAGGGTGGTGACTATTATGAATGAATGTACAAAACGAGCAATAAAAATGATTCCTATTATTTTCCTTTGTTTGTCTGCATTACTGCTGATTGTTGCTTTCTTAATAAAAGATGTTCCGGCGGAAAAATCATACGTTTATAGTAACAATCAAATCATTACGACCTCGTGGCATAATTTTTTTGTTTACTTTACTGAAGGACTATTTATTGCAATACTTATTTCAGCTGTAATTCTAACAATCATTTGTGTTGTTGCAAAGGTAAAATCAAAAGAAAAAATCACGAGAAAAATTTCACTTATCTGGATAAGCGGAATTGTCTGTTCCGTGATAATAATGCTCAGTAATATTCTCGTGCTTAATATTTGGTCAGATGATGATTATTCACCGCAATGTTATAAGTTTACCGATGGACAACACACTATTGTTATTGAAGAAAAATCTTTCTTGTTGTATGGTGGAGCAACTGTCTATCAAATTAAGGACAATAATGAAGCAGTTATACTCAATGAATTTAGTACAGATGATGGTGGCAGAAATAACGGACATTATGATATAAATTGGCATGACAATTATGCCGAGATTACTTATAATACATTTAACACAAAAGATAGTAAAAGCACAAAGACAATTCAATTTCTAAGCTAAATTTCAATTTGGTACAACGTATCAAAGGCAGCTTTTTCTATATTGACTTTGCAGTTACTTACGCTATAATAAACTCAACAAGTAATCAGAATTTACAGGGTGGATAATATGGATATAAAATTTAAAACCGAGGATTTTATTTTTTCATACAGAGTTGGCGGTATATTGGTTCAGAATGGTAAAATTTTATTGCATCGGTCTAAAAATGATGATTATGCAATTATAGGCGGTCATATCGCAAGTATGGAAACAAGTGAGGAAACTTTAAAAAGAGAATTCGAGGAAGAACTTCATACCAAAATAGCTGTTGATAATTTGATGGCAATAGGCGAAATATATTTCCCTTGGGGCGGCAAACCTTGCCATCAGTTATGCTTGTATTATAATGTTCATCTGCTTGATGATGTCATTCCGCTTGACGGTATTTTTCACGGCTATGATGAACTGGATAATGAAAGAATAGATTTGGATTTCTGCTGGGTTTCTTTGGAAGATTTGAAGAATGGAACTAAGGTATATCCTTTAGAATTAATTCCACATATCATTGAGCCAAAGAACCGGATTGTTCATTTTATTTCAAAACAAATCTGACCGACAAAATCCAATTTATCTGTCAGATAAAAAATAGCCCGAGAAGAATTTTGCTCTTCTCGGGCTTCTTTATTGTAATCCTATAATTGGGAACTTCAGGGTTAGCGTTTAACGCTTCTCATAGCTCTGAGCAGCGCTTCTACCTCCTGCTCGGTATTAAATACCGAGGGTGCAAAGCGAATTGTTCCACTCTCAAGAGTGCCGATTTTCCTGTGAGCGGTAGGCGCGCAGTGCAGTCCCCCGCGCATATAGAAGCCGCGGTTGCTGAGCATTTCCGCGCCCTCCGTTGAAGGAATATCCTCGAAATTAAAGGAAACCACAGGCGCATAAATATAGGAATTATTCCGAGTAATGCGATTATACAGCCGAACTCCGTTTATCCTCTCCGCTTCCGCGCAGAAATGCCGACACAGAGCCAGCTCGTGAGCGAGAATGCGTTCCGGAGTTCGCGATTTCACGAACTCCACGCCCTCGCCGAGTGCAATTACTCCCGCGGTGTTTATCGTCCCGCTCTCAAAGCGGTCGGGAACGAAATCCGGCTGGTAAAGGCTCTCCGAAGCGCTCCCCGTCCCGCCCTCAATCAGGGTTTTCAGCGGGTACTTACCGTTAGTTACCAGAAGCCCCGTTCCCATAGGACCGTACAGTCCCTTATGCCCTGCCGCGCAGATGAAATCCGCACAGTCAAGCGTAATCGGGAGAGTTCCCGCGCCCTGTGCCGCGTCCACGATTAACGGAATTCCCTTTTCGCGGCAGAGCTCATATAGCCTGCAAATCGGCGTTCTGAGCCCAATCACGTTGCTTGCCGCCGTACAGACCATAGCTGCCGTATTCGGACGGATAGCCCGCCTTGCGTTGCGGAGCGTTACCTCCTCGTCCTCCGACGCTTCAAACATCGTGCAGTAATCATTGAAATCCCTGCCCTTTTCCTGAGCCAATGCGGCTATGGGCCTTACAACCGCATTGTGCTCCATATCGCTTATCGCAAAGCCGCTCCCCCTGTCCGCCAGACCTTTAATTGCAAAGTTCAGAGCGTGAGTGCAGTTGAGGGTGAATATGACGTTTTCGGGCTCTGCGCCGAACAACTCGGCGCACTTTGCGCGGCTTGCGAATACCGCTTCCGCCGTTTTTTGTGAAAATCTGTGTCCCGAGCGCCCGGGATTAGCCCCGTAAGCGCTCATCGCCTGCTGCCATTTTCTGTAAACCGAACTCGGCTTGGGGAATGAAGTGGCAGCGTTATCAAAATAGACCACAGTCTATGCCAATATCCGAGAGCAAAGCGCAGACCTGTCGCTTGTCCGCACCTCGCTCTGTAACTTTCAATCTGAAGCTGCACCCGCTTCCCCTTGCAAATGCGCGCTCAACGATGCAGCGAATTCCGTGCTTCTGCAGGAACATAGCCGCTTTTTGTGCCTGTGTAAAGGACTTTATATCAATAGAAAACATAGTATCACTCCTTGTAATAATTCTATACGACAGCACTATATTGCCTGAAGCATTATATGCGGCAAAAAAATTAAAGACACAAACCCGATTGATATGAAAAAAGCCGTTAAATTCTTGACAATTATCGCAAGATGTAGTATAATAGAATTGGAGTAATGTCGCACAAACCAATTGCGCGGCAAAAAAGAAAATTACGGAGGTAGAACAAAATGGGACTGACTTTAACCGAAAAGATTATCAAGGCGCACATTGTTGACGGCGAAATGGTTAAGGGAACTGAAATCGGACTCAGAATCGACCAGACTCTTACTCAGGACGCAACGGGAACAATGGCATATCTTCAATTTGAAGCTATGGGGGTTGACCGCGTAAAAACAGAGCGTTCGGTAGCTTACATCGACCACAACACGCTCCAGAGCGGCTTTGAAAACGCTGACGACCACCGCTTTATCGGCTCTATCGCAAAGAAGCACGGTATCTGGTTCTCACGCCCCGGCAACGGTATCTGCCATCAGGTACACCTTGAGCGTTTCGGCAAGCCCGGAAAGACGCTTATCGGCTCGGACAGCCACACCCCCACAGGCGGTGGTATCGGAATGCTCGCTATGGGCGCGGGCGGACTTGACGTTGCAGTCGCAATGGGCGGCGGCGCTTATTACATAACAATGCCGCAGGTTGTAAAGATTAACCTTACAGGCAAGCTCAACGATTGGGTTTCCGCAAAGGACGTTATCCTCGAAGTGCTCAGAAGACTGTCCGTTAAGGGCGGCGTAGGCAAGGTTATGGAGTACTGCGGTGAGGGCGTAAAGGCACTCTCCGTTCCCGAACGCGCTACTATCACTAATATGGGTGCAGAGCTGGGCGCTACCACTTCCATTTTCCCCTCGGACGAAACCACTCTCGCATTTTTGAAGGCTCAGGGACGCGAGGAGGATTATGTGGAACTCGCAGCTGACCCCGACGCAGTATATGACGAGGTTGTGGATATTGACCTGTCCAAGCTCGTTCCGCTCGCTGCTTGCCCGCACTCCCCCGATAACGTCAAGGCAATCAACGAGATTGTTCCTCTTAAGATTGACCAGGTATGTATCGGCTCCTGCACAAACAGCTCCCTTCAAGATATGAGAAAGGTTGCCCATATTCTCAAGGGCAAGACCGTTCACCCCGATGTATCCCTCTCTATCGCTCCCGGCTCTAAGCAGGTATTCGAGCAGCTTGCAAGCGAGGGCACACTCTCTGTTCTGATTGCGGCGGGCGCAAGAATTCTCGAATCCGCTTGCGGACCTTGCATCGGTATGGGACAGTCCCCCAACAGCAAGGGAATTTCGCTTCGTACATTCAACAGAAACTTCCTCGGAAGAAGCGGCACTAAGGACGGACAGATTTACCTCGTATCCCCCGAAACCGCAGCTGCTTCCGCTATCACAGGCGTACTCACCGACCCGAGAACCCTCGGCGCTATGCCCGAGTACGTTATGCCCGAGCGCTTCCTGATTAACGACAATATGGTTGTAGAACCCGCGTCCGTTACGGAAGCACCGAGCGTTGAAATCCTCCGCGGTCCGAACATCAAGCCGTTCCCCGTAAACAAGCCGCTCGCGGAGAATATCGAAAGCTCCGTTACCCTCAAGGTAGGCGACAACATCACCACCGACCACATTATGCCCGCAGGCGCGAAAATTCTCCCGCTGCGTTCCAATATCCCCGCTATTTCGGAGTATTGCTTCACCGTATGCGATGAAACCTTCCCCACCCGCGCAAAGGAAGCGGGAACCTCGATTATCGTAGGCGGCACCAACTACGGACAGGGCTCGTCGAGAGAGCACGCGGCGCTCGCTCCGCTCTATCTGGGTGTTAAGGCAATTATCTGCAAGGGCTTCGCTCGTATTCACCGTCAGAACCTTATCAACAACGGAATTCTGCCGCTTGAATTCGTAAACGAGGCTGACTACGACAAGATTGACCAGGGCGACAAGCTCCTGATTGCGAATATCCGCTCTATTGTCGAGAACGGCGGAAAGATTATCGTAGAAAACAAAACCAAGGGCGAAAGCTACGAGGTTAAGTGCGAGCTTTCCGAGCGCGGCAAGGGTATGATGCTCGCGGGCGGTCTGCTTAACTACACTAAGAACAACTGATAAGCTAAGGAGAATACCTATGGGTTTATTCGGCAAAAAGAAACAACCGGCAGAGCGCAATTTAATCAGCGACAATCAGCTTACAGAAAACCTTGCGAATACTGCATTAGGCTTGCTTGTCAAAGGTGAGGATTATAACGAGCTTGACGGTACAAAGTGCGAGTTTGGCTACCTGTTTTTTATTGAGGGACACGGACTTGAAGCGCTGTTTAAGCTTGAAACCGATAAGACAACCGCTTATTTTGCCGCGCAGGGCGAAAAACTTATGCGGCTGAATTTCAATGACGAACTGTTCCGTACAACCACAGACGGTTTTCTGGAGCTGCACGGCAAAAACGCCGATAACTCGGGTATTCTTCATTAATAGATTAAGAAAGGACGGCACTACAATGGCTAAAATTCAGATGACTACTCCCATCGTTGAGATGGACGGCGACGAGATGACCAGAATTATCTGGAAGTGGATTAAGGAAATCCTCATCAACCCCTATATCGACCTCAAATCCGATTACTATGACCTCGGTCTGGTGCACAGAAACGAAACCAACGACCAGGTTACCATCGACTCCGCAAACGCTGCGATCAAGTACGGCGTTGCCGTAAAGTGCGCGACCATCACTCCGAACGCACAGCGCGTTGAGGAGTACAACCTCAAGGAGATGTGGAAGTCCCCTAACGGCACTATCCGTGCAATTATGGACGGAACCGTTTTCAGAAAGCCCATTCTGGTTAAGGGTATCACTCCCTACATTCCCACCTGGACAAAGCCCATTACAATCGCGCGTCACGCTTACGGCGACATCTACAAGAACACCGAGCTGAAGGTGGCTCAGGGAAGCAAGGCAGAAATCGTTGTTACCGATAAGGACGGCAAGGAAACCCGCGCGCTTATCCACGATTTCAAGAACTCCGACGGTGTTGTACAGGGCGTTCACAACCTTGACAACTCCATCGCAAGCTTTGCAAGAGCATGCTTCAACTACGCTCTTGACGCTAAGGAAACTCTGTGGTTCGCTTCCAAGGACACCATTTCCAAGACCTACGACCACCGCTTCAAGGACATTTTCGCCGAGATTTACGAGAACGAGTACAAGGCTAAGTTTGAGGCAGCGGGAATCGAATACTTCTACACTCTGATTGACGATGTAGTCGCTCGTGTAATCCGCTCCGAGGGCGGATTCATCTGGGCTTGCAAGAACTACGACGGCGACGTTATGTCCGATATGCTTGCAACCGCGTTCGGCTCTCTGGGACTTATGACCTCCGTTCTGGTTTCCCCCGACGGAAAGTACGAATACGAAGCGGCTCACGGCACCGTAACCCGCCACTACTACAACTACCTCAAGGGCGAAAAGACCTCCACCAACCCCATTGCAACTATCTTCGCGTGGAGCGGCGCACTCAGAAAGCGCGGCGAGCTGGACGGAATTCAGGCACTGTGCGACTATGCGGACAAGCTGGAGCAGGCTTCCATTCAGACTATGGAGGACGGCGTAATGGACAAGAACCTCGCCGCAATGTCGAAGCTTGAAAACAAGCAGGTTGTCGATACAGAGACCTTCCTAAAGGAAATCAACAACAGACTTGCAAAGTTAATGGCTTAATTGGAGAATTTCAATGCAGGGTAAAACTATCTCACAATCGGTTATAAGACGTTTGCCGCGATATTACCGATTTCTGGAGGAATTGCACCGCGAGGGTATGGAGAAAATCTCCTCGCGCGAGCTTTCCGAAAGAATGCGGCTTACTGCGTCACAAATCAGACAGGATTTGAACTGCTTCGGCGGTTTCGGACAGCAGGGCTACGGCTATAACATTTCCGAGCTTAAGGACAAGATTGGAACAATACTCCACCTTGACGAAAAGAGAAATGTAATACTTATCGGAGTGGGCAATCTGGGACGCGCAATTTCGGAGCATCTGGATTTTTCGCGCTTCGGGTTTGAGCTTACGGGAGTATTTGACCGCGAGCCGTCAATTATCGGGCGCAAAATCCTGAACCTCAGCGTTCGTGACGTAGCCACGCTTCGCGAATTCTGCACCGAGAACCGTGTGGATATGGCGATACTGTGTATCCCGCGCACTGGCGCACAGGAAGTGGTAAAGACGCTTTACGCCTGCGGAGTACACGCGTTCTGGAACTATTCGCATTACGATATTCTTGCGGATTACCCCGACGCGGCAGTCGAGAACGTACACCTCACCGACTCGCTGATGACGCTCTCCTACTCAATGAACGAGGAGCTCTGCCCTACAAGCGGCTCAAACGAATAAATCACCCCCGCGCAGGGCTCTCCTTGCGCGGGGTTTCATCAATATAAATAACCGCACAAAAGTGCGGTTATTTTGCTATATATCAAGTCCGTACGATTTCAGAATCTCAGTGTTTATTCTTTTTCGCCGCTCTAATTCCGCTGGTCCGTCAGCGCGCAATTCGGGAACATTGAACACTTCAATCCAATATTTCTTTCGAGCTTCTTTTTTATCTTCAAAATCTTTAAATTCCTGAAGGAAATCCCCGCCAACTCTATTACATACAAGTTCTTCAACCCGCATCTCGTTAACAGCTTCACTTTCCTTAAATTGGAAAAAATCTTCAGCAGATGAAAACA
>JBJESC010000110.1:0-4144 GCA_051882615.1 Oscillospiraceae bacterium | reverse complement strand
TATCAAAAATAAGAACTGTCACGCCCACAATAATTCCAACAAGAGCGGAAATAATTCTTACGAGCATAAACTCTCATACTCCTCCGAATCTGCGGGACCGTCCCGCAAATTCTTGTATTGCAAATTCAAGGTCATTCTTGGAAAAATCAGGCCACAGGACATTCATAAAAACGAACTCGGCATAAGCCGCCTGCCATATCAGGAAATTTGAAAGCCGCTGTTCCCCACTCGGTCTTATCACCAAATCCAAGGGGGGCATTTCAGATGTGTACAAGCATTTCTCAATTTCTTCCTCGGAAATATCATCAGCGGAAATCTCGCCTTTTATACAACGCTCGGCAAGTATCTTTGAAGCTCGAACTATCTCGGCTCTGCCGCCATAGTTCAGAGCAATACCTACAATAAACCCTGTATTATCCTTGGTGCTTTCCATAATATCGGCCAGCTCGACCTTAATATCATCATCAAGCGGCTCAATATCTCCAAGTATGATTATTCGAATGTTTTCTCTTGCGGCTTCGCGTATATCCTTGATATAACGCCTGAGCAAATCCATTATTCCCTTTATCTCATCGGCAGGACGCTTCCAGTTTTCAGTTGAGAATGCATAAAACGTTGCGCACCCAACTCCGAGCTCTCTGCACCAGTTTATTGCTTTCTTAAATACAGCCGCCCCTTGATTATGTCCAAGATTTCTCGGCAGTCCTCTTTTTTTTGCCCACCTGCCGTTGCCGTCCATTATAAAACCGATATGACGCGGAATAGCAGAATTTTCCATTATATAGCCATTATTTCCTTGTTCTTTGCCTCGCCGATTTTGTCGATTTCTTCGATAAACTTGTCGGTCAGCTTCTGAATATTCTTATCAGCGTCTTTAACGTCGTCCTCGGTAATCTCATTTGCCTTCTTCTTAGCCTTAATCTTATCCATTCCGTCGCGGCGAACATTGCGGACTGCAACCTTGCTCTCCTCGCAAATCTTGCTAATCTGCTTGCAGAGTTCCTTTCTTCTGTCCTCGGTAAGCTGCGGGAACATAATTCTGATTACTCTGCCGTCGTTAGTAGGGTTAATTCCAAGGTCGGACGCCTGAATTGCCTTTTCAATCGCTTTAAGCTGAGAAGCGTCATACGGAGAAATAACAAGAACCCTAGCCTCAGCCACAGAGATAGACGCCATCTGATTTATAGGTGTAGGTGTACCATAGTACTCAACAGTAATTCTGTCGAGTACAGTCGGGTTAGCACGACCTGCACGAATAGTTCCAAGCTCGCTCTCAAGCGCATTTATGCACTTACCCATTCTTTCCTTGGTATTGTCAATAATTTCTTTCATAATCTGCCTCCGATTAATAACAATTTAGTGTAATACTGCAAATCACTTGTGCTGAGTTACCAACGTTCCGACGCGCTTGCCCATAACAGCGTCGTAAATATTATCCGGATTATCGAGGTTAAATACGATAATCGGAATATCATTGTCCGTACATATTGCAGCGGCGGTGCTGTCCATTACTTGCAGCCGTTTTGCAAGAATTTCGTGATGAGTTATCTCGTCAAACTTAACTGCGTCGGGATACTTCTTGGGATCCTTATCGTAAATTCCGTCAACCATTGTTGCTTTAAGAATTACATCGGCTTTAAGCTCGGCAGCTCTCAAAGAAGCAGCGCTGTCTGTGGAGAAGAACGGATTTCCCGTACCGCAGCCGAAAATTACTATTCTTCCCTTTTCCCAATGACGCAGCGCCTTACCGAGAATGAACGGCTCTGCTACCTGCTGCATAGTAATCGCAGTCTGAACGCGAACCACACAGCCAAGTCCCTCAAGAACATCGGCAACTGCAAGAGCGTTCATTGTCGTAGCCAGCATACCTATATGGTCGGCGCGGGCTCTGTCAGAGGAATTAGAGCTGCGCCCTCTCCAGAAATTACCCCCTCCGACAACAATTCCGATTTTTGCTCCGGCATCAGCAGTTTTCTTGATACTTTTGCAAATTCTCTCAACAGTAGGAAAATCAAGTCCGGATTCTTTATCTCCTGCAAGTGCTTCACCGCTAAGCTTTAAAAGAACCCTTTCATATTTCAGACCATCGCTCATAAAACAATCCTCCGCAATTTATGTAGATTCTTATTAATAATCAAGAACACGAATTCTGCCAAGAACATCACCGTATGCCGAAAGTCTTTCACATATTTCGTTAATCTTCTTCTCGCTGATTTCGCCTATAACAAACGCCAGTTCATCATCGGTCTGCTTCTTGGAGGAAAGGTACTCTACCTCCCCGAGTTCAGCATTGACTGCAGCCTTTGCAGACGCAACATCTTTAGCCGAAAATCTTATATAGTTCTTGCAGACGAATTCATCAAAAGGACGAACAAAGGACTGCGTGCTGTCGCTCCAAGTAAGAGAACGGCTTGTTCCCGAATGCTTAACAGCGGATACAATATCAGAAACAACCGCACTTGCAGTAGGAAGCTTGCCCGCGCCCTTTCCGTAGAATACAACATCTCCCGTTGCGTCACCGCGAACAAGAATTGCATTAAAGACGTCGCTTACACCCGCAAGCTGGCTTTCATCTTTAATAATCGCCGGAAATACAGCAACAGAAATCTCATCGTTATCCTCGCGCTTAGCGCAGCCGATAAGTTTTATTTTAGAGTCAATGCAATCCATATATTCCACATCTTCAAGAGTAATCTTAGTGATACCCTCGGTATGAACATTATCGGGATAAACATGACGCCCGAATGCCAATGAAGCAAGAATACATATCTTTCTGCAAGCGTCAATTCCCTCTACGTCAGCAGCAGGATTGCGTTCCGCATAACCGAGTTCCTGTGCAATCTTCAGTGCGTCCTCAAAACTCATACCGTCTCTTATCATCTTGGTTAGAATAAAGTTGGTTGTGCCGTTGAGGATACCTGCAATCTCACGGATTTCATTTGCTTCAAGGCAGGTATGGATAGGTCTGATAATCGGGATACCGCCGCCAACACTAGCCTCAAAGAAGAAGTTTACATTCTTTTCCTTTGCAATGTTAAGAAGCTCCGCTCCCTTTGCTGCAACCAGCTCCTTATTGGAGGTAACAACACTTTTTCCCGCAAGAAGCGATGACTTAACAAAGTCATAAGCGGGCTTCAAGCCGCCGATAACCTCAGTAACAACCGTTACTTCAGGGTCATTCAGAATTACATTGAAGTCCTTTACGAACTTATCAGCAAACGGACTGTCGGGAAAATCTCTCAAATCGAGAATATATTTAATGTCAAGCGACTCTCCTGCTTTCTTTTCAAGGTTCTCCTTATTTTTATAGAAAACCTCAACCGTACCCGAGCCAACAACACCATAGCCCAGAACAGCAATTTTTGCCATGAAAAACATCCTTTCCTTTATTTTATTATTATCTTTAATAGTATACCACATTTCGGAAGATATTTCAAGTGTTTTTTGTGATACTTTTGAAAAAACAAAAATCTCGCGCCGAAACGCGAGATTTTGGAAAATCAATCAAAACATTTTACGCCAAAATCAAGTGAACCGTCCAACATAGGAACAGCCGGCTCTGAACCTGCAATCGGATTTACGAAAGGCATTTCTTCTGCACATCAACACTCCCGCTTCAAAACGGACATCATCCGCCGCAAAGCTCCTTGTACAGACCAATGTAGAGTTTAGCCGAGCTTGCCCAGCTGAAATCTGCCTTCATTGCGCGGGTCATAAGCTTGCTCCATTCGGTTTTGTTACGGTAACACTCTCTTGCACGACGGATAGCATTAAGCATATCTCCTGCATTATAGCTCTGGAACGTATATCCGATACCATCGTCACCTGCGTCAATAATACTATCCTTCAATCCGCCTGTTGCGCGTACAATCGGCACAGTACCGTACCTTGCCGCAATCATCTGCGCCAAACCGCAAGGCTCACTCTTTGACGGCATTAGGAACATATCCGCTCCTGCGTAGATACGCTTGGCAAGCTGAGGATTGTATCCACGGTAGAAGCCTACCTTATCGGGATAACGCCAATGCATTTCCTGGAAGAAGTCCTCATACATCTTCTCGCCGGAACCGAGTATCATAACCTGAACATCGGTAGCGATAATTTCATCAAACACATACTTTACAAGGTCAAAGCCCTTGTGGTC
>JBJESC010000109.1:0-4146 GCA_051882615.1 Oscillospiraceae bacterium | reverse complement strand
GTGTTGTCCTCGGGGAACTGAACGATATATCTCTTCTCGGGGTCAACGTCAGCCTTGCTGTGCAGACCGCGAACGAAGTCGTTGGAGTCATCGGGCAGGTTCTTGAATGCCTGCTCGCCCATACGGGTCATAATGTTCATATTAAGAACAACGTAGATGGAGTCGGTAAGCTCAACGCCAACCTTAGCAATCGGAGAGCCGATAGGACCCATGGAGTAGGGGATAACGTACATTGTTCTGCCCTTCATAACACCGTCATACATAGGTGTGAGCATTGCGTACATTTCCTTGGGATCCATCCAGTTGTTGGTAGGACCTGCGTTCTCCTTCTCTCTGGAGCAGATGAAGGTTCTGTCCTCTACACGAGCAACGTCGTTCGGCTGAGTTCTGTGATAAAGACAGCCGGGGTACTTGTCTGCATTAAGGCGCTTCATTTCGCCTGTGGAAATAGCTTCATTGGTAAGCTCGTCGAGCTGAGCCTTGGAACCGTCAATCCAAACAACCTTATCGGGCTTGGTGAGCGCGGTCATTTCTTCAACCCACTTCAATACGTTCTGATTCTTTGTAAGTGCCATTGTATTAGTATCTCCTTAATTTAATATTTGAGAGAAACAACTCTCTCCACATATAACATTATACACGATTTAATTCAAGTTGTCAAGCAAATTTCACATATTTCGATAAATAATTAAAGGGTGGCGAGGCGGTGCCCCGCTTCGGGGGCTGCGCCCCCGAGCCCCCCTTTTTCAAACGCTGTGTCGGAAAGGCGTGGGCTAGTTGTGGATATAGTGGCGGTGCAAGCGCGTTAAAATGAGTTTCGTTTGCGTAAATTGAATTTTGTGTGGCGGGGCGGTGCCCCGCATTCGGGGGCTGCGCCCCCGAGCCCCTCTTTTTGAAACTGTCGTGGCAGTAAGGCTTGGGATTTTTTACAATATGTGGCAAGCGCGTATTGTTGGTTGCGTTTTTGCGATTTTAATTTTAAATTTAGGGTGGCGGGGCGGTGCCCCGCATTCAGGGGCTGCGCCCCCGAGCCCCGCGAATTTGCCAATAATGCGGCGGTGGCACAGACTGCGGTTTTATGTGAATGCCGAGCGGCGAATTTCATCATATTGCGTTTGGGTTTACAATATGCGAAAAAGTGGTGGCGGGGCGGTGCCCCGCTTCGGGGGCTGCGTCCCCGCGCCCCCCCTTTTTCAAACTGTCGTGGCAGTAAGGCTTGGGATTTTTTACAATATGTGGCAAGCGCGTATTGTTGGTTGCGTTTTTGCGATTTTAATTTTAAATTTAGGGTGGCGGGGCGGTGCCCCGCTTCGGGGGCTGCGCCCCCGAGCCCCCCCTTTTCAAACTGTCGTGGCAGTAAGGCTTGGGATTTTTTACAATATGTGGCAAGCGCGTATTGTTGGTTGCGTTTTTGCGATTTTAATTTTAAATTTAGGGTGGCGGGGCGGTGCCCCGCATTCGGGGGATGTGCCCCCGAGCCCCTCTTTTTCAAACGCTGTGTCGGAAAGGCTTGCGCTTTTGGTGGATATTGCGACAGTGGTGCAAGCCCAAATCCTTTGGATTTTTGGGATATACAGCGAGTTGGGGTATATCGGTAAAGCATAGAGAGTTTCTTTATTCGCATAGCAAAATCCCCTTTCCGCAATCGGAAAGGGGATTGGTTCTTATGCGAGATACTTTTTCAATGCGTCGGTCTTGTCGGTCTTTTCCCAAGCAACGTCCAGATCCTCGCGCCCCATGTGTCCGTATGCCGCGAGCGCCTTGTACTGCGGACGGCGGAGCTTCAGGGCTTCGATAATCGCCGCGGGACGGAGGTCGAATTCCTTCTGAACCGCCTCGGCAATCTTTTCGTCAGAAATCTTTCCCGTGCCGAACGTGTCAACCATTACGGATACGGGCTTTGCAACGCCGATTGCATAAGCAAGCTGGATTTCCGCTCTCTCCGCAAGACCTGCAGCTACGATATTCTTCGCAACGTAGCGCGCCATATATGCCGCAGAACGGTCAACCTTGGTCGGGTCCTTGCCCGAGAACGCCCCGCCGCCGTGACGTGAGTAGCCGCCGTATGTATCGACGATAATCTTGCGTCCCGTAAGTCCCGAGTCGCCCATAGGACCGCCGACTACAAATCTGCCCGTAGGATTTACGAAATACTTTGTGTTCTCGTCAAGAAGCTCTGCGGGAACGGTGGTCTTGATAACCTTTTCGATAACGTCCGCTCTTATCTGCTCCAGAGAAGCGGAAGCGAGGTGCTGGCTGGATACTACGACTGTATCAACGCGAACGGGCTTGTTTCCGTCGTACTCAACGGTAACCTGAGTTTTGCCGTCGGGGAGAAGATACGGCAGAGTTCCGTTCTTGCGTACCTCGGTGAGCTTCTTTGCCAGCTTGTGCGCGAGGGAAATCGGCATAGGCATAAGCTCGGGAGTTTCCGAGCAGGCGAAGCCGAACATCATACCCTGGTCGCCCGCGCCTGTATCGCAGAGATTTTCCTCTCTGCCCTCCAGAGCGTTGTTTACGCCCATTGCGATGTCGGGGGACTGCTTGTCGAGAATAGTGAATACCGCGCAGGAGTCGGCATCAAAGCCGTACTCGCTGGAGGTGTAGCCGATTTCACGAACCGTCTTGCGGACGATGGAGGTGATGTCGATGTTTGCGGTGGTGGTTATCTCGCCCATTACGTTCACCATACCCGTGGTGGTGGTGGTTTCGCAGGCAACTCTGCCCATGGGGTCCTGTTCGAGAATTGCGTCAAGTACCGCGTCGGAGATGTTGTCGCAGATTTTGTCGGGATGTCCTTCCGTAACGCTCTCGGAAGTGAAAAGTTTTCTTGTGCTCATTCTTTTTTCCTTTCTTACACTAAAAAAGCTCGCCCTATTTCGGAGCGAGCAAGAAAAATTCCGTTCACTCCTCATCTCTCGGTGGGAATAATTCCCCCGCAGGAAGTAGCACCGTGCTCTCAGAATTGCAAAACGCATTCGCAAAAGTCGGTTGCCGGGCTTCATAGGGACCAGTCCCCCGTGATATTGCACACTCGAAGCCGCTCTTGATAAGGCTTATTACTATGGTAGTATAGCATATATGACACGACTTGTCAAGAGCTTTTTTCGACATTTCCGAAAAAAGTTTTCGGGCTGCAAAAATCCCCTTGACAAATTTGTCGGAATACTGTATAATAAATTAGATATGAGTGGACCTGTGGCTTTTATGTGAACACAAGGTTGTATAAGTGTATCGTGTCTTGACACGGGCATTATAAGAGTTACCTGAACGCCGCGGAATTGCGGCGTTTTTTTTGGGGCGCAGACAGAGAGCAGATAGAGAACTGAAAGGATTTTGTATGGAGCTGTTGCTGAAAAACGGTTATGTGATTGACGCAGAGAACAATTTCGAGGGGAACGCTGATATTCTGATACAGGACGGCATTATTGTAAAATGCGCCGCTGAAATAACCAAAGACGTTGAAAAAACCATTGACTGCACGGGAAAAATGGTTATTCCGGGACTGTGCGATATGCACGTTCATCTGCGCGACCCCGGTCAGACGCATAAGGAGGACATTATCACGGGCTGTGAGGCAGCTGCGGCGGGCGGTGTTACCGCTGTTGCTTGTATGCCGAACACCACTCCTCCCGTGGACAATCCCGAGACGGTGAAGTACATTCTCGAAAAGGCGAAAAAAGCGAAAGCCAAGGTTTACCCCGTGGGCTGCATTACCAAGGGACTGAAGGGCGAGGAGCTGTGCGACTTTGAGGCGCTGAAGAATGCGGGCTGCGTTGCGGTTTCCGATGACGGACGCCCCGTGCTTAACGCGCGTACAATGGCGCAGGGAATGGTAAGAGCGCATTATGCGGGACTGAGAGTAATCTCCCACTGCGAGGACCCCGACATTATCGCAGGCGGTATCGTTAACAGCGGCGAGGTCAGTAAGGAACTGGGACTGAAAGGTATGAGCCGCATCTCCGAGGACATTATGACCGCGCGCGAGGTGATTATGGCGGCGGATATGCAGATTCCCATTCACATAGCGCACGTTTCAACCTCTTTGAGCATGATGTGCGTAAGGCTCGGTGCGCGCTACGGTGCGATGGTTACTTCCGAGACCTGCCCGCATTACTTCACGCTTACCGACGAGAAAATCCGTCT
>JBJESC010000108.1:0-4152 GCA_051882615.1 Oscillospiraceae bacterium | reverse complement strand
GAACAGAAGCGTTTGAAGACCGAATTGAAGTCTAAGTCAGAGGAATGTGAAAAGAAGAATAATGAACTTCTGAACAAGCAAAAGGAACTTCAGACAGTCTCCACGGAGCTTGACGAGCTTAAGGTGAAATTCTCACAAATTGAGAGCGAAAACCTTGCCTTGAAATCTGCCGATAATTCCGAACAGGCGAGCGAGGAACTTAATACGGTTAAAAAGGAATTGGCGGAGATAACTGCGAAGAACAATGAGCTTTCAAAGGAAATCAAGGCTCTTAAAAAGACCAATTCGTCTTTAGAAAAGCAAATTCAGGAAATGTTAGAGGACGGTCAGCTTACATTATGAACGAGATTTTAGCGCCCTGCGGAAGCGTTGAAACGCTTTACGCTGCATTGAACGCAGGCGCAGATGCAATTTACATTGGAATGAAGAAGTTTTCGGCGCGTAAAAACGCCGAAAATTTTTCTAATGTGGAACTGAAACAGGCTGTTAAAGAGTGTCATAAACGCGGCGTCAAAGTGTATGCCGCAATGAATACCCTTGTTTATGACAGCGAGCTGCGGGAATACTCGGATTTCGTCAGGATTGCAGCAGAATGCGGAATTGACGCTCTTATTGTACAGGATTTAGGTGCGGCTAAGCTGATAAAGAGCCTGTGTCCCGAGCTGCCTATTCACGCTTCGACTCAATTAACGCTTAACAGCATAAGCGGAGTTAAAGCGGCAGAAGAGCTGGGTTTTTCTCGTGTTGTAATAGGACGCGAACTGTCAAACGAACAGATAAACGCCATTGCTTCCGAAGCTAAGGCAGAGCTTGAAATATTCGTTCACGGCGCTTTGTGCGTCAGCGTTAGCGGTCAGTGCTATATGAGCAGTGTTTTTGGAGGAAGAAGCGGAAACCGCGGACTTTGCGCCCAGCCGTGCAGACTTGATTTTTCCTGCGGAGAACGCCATAACGTTATTTCGCTGAAAGACCAATCTTTGGTATCTCAGCTTGGAAAGCTGAAAAACATAAAGAGCTTTAAAATTGAGGGAAGAATGAAGCGTCCCGAATATGTTGCCTGTGCTGTTAACGCTTGCAGAAACTCTCTTGACGGAAAACCGTACGATTATGAAAGACTAAGCAACGTTTTTTCGAGAGGCGGTTTGACCGATGGGTATTTCAGCGGTTCAATGCATGATATGAACGGAATTCGCGGAAAAGAAGATGTCGATAATTCATCGAAGGCTCTTATCGGTATAAAGGAGCTCTATAAATCCGAATTTCCGAGAATTCCAATTGATATTTCCGCGGAAATAATCGCAGAAAAACCCATCAGAGCGACAGCCAAATGTAAATACGGAAGCGTGGAGATAGTTTCCGAATATTCTCCCGAGCAAGCGAGCGGGAAGCCGATTGACAAGACTTCGGTGATGGATAGAATGTCGAAGCTGGGCGGAACGCAGTTTTATGCGGGAAAAATCACGGCTGACGTTGAGGAAGGATTATACGTTCCGGCTTCTGTTCTGAACGGTCTTCGCAGGGCAGTTTGTGAAGCAATGACCGAAAAGGTGCTTGATGAGTGTACTCCTAAGTACAGCGTCAAACCTGTCGGATTTCCGAGCGCCTTTGAACCCGAAAAGGGAAAGCCGCTGATGCTTCGTGCAGATGTGTACTCCCGCGAGCAGTTTATCCAAGCGTTAAAGTGCGGCTTTGAGCTAATCTATGTACCGATGGGACTTGTTGACGAAAGCATTGAATGTAAGGACAGAATTGTACTGATGCCGCCTAATGTACTCAACGATTGCGAAGATGAAGTAAGACAGCGGCTTATAAAGCTCAGAAACACCGGCTATAACAAGGCTTTTGCCCAAACGCTTGCCCACGCTAAAATTCTGAGAGATTTGGGATTTGAAATCTATGGCGGTTACCGTATGAATATTCTGAATTCTATGGCAGCCGGCGCGTGTGCCGATTTTGGTTTCACAGACATAACCCTTTCTTTCGAAGGAACCCACGACTGCTTGGCAGAAATTCAGTCGCCCATTAAAAAGGGAATTCTCGCGTACGGAAGAATTCCTCTTATGTTGATGAGAAGATGCCCTGTTGCTAACGGAAAACCTTGCGGAAGAAAATCCCCGTTCGGGGAGGGGAAGAGCTGCGGCGAGTCTCTCCGTGACCGCAGAGGAAATGAACTTCCCGTGCTTTGCGGCGGTAATTCTGTGGAACTCCTAAATCCGGATGTTCTGATTTTGAGCGATAAACGCGAGATAATGCAAAGCTTCGATTTCTGCATATTGAAATTTACAACCGAATCAGCCTCTGAGGTCGAAACCGTTTACAATATGTATATGAAAAACGGAAAGCCTAAAGATAAGCTTACGAGAGGTTTGTATTTTCGTGGTGCAGAGTAATCTGCAATAAAAAACGTCCCCGCTTGGAGACGGACTTTTTAATAAGGAAAACGCTCCCAAAAGGGAGCGTTAAAAAATTCATAAACAAATCGGTTAAACGCGAACATTCAACAGCGTTCCTCTTCCGTCGGGAGAGGGCATATTATCCATCATTTCAAGAATTTTAGACATAGAAGTCTCAGCAGATTCCATTGTCTTTTTCATCATCGACACAGATACAGACTGCTGGAGTTTCGCTTCAGCCATTGACATTGACGCAGATGCAATTGACATTTCCATAACCCAGACCTCCTTTACTTTTCTTTATTTTATCACACTCCTCCATGTTTGTCAAGTGGATTTTCTATAAAATAAAAAAATTCCCAAAAATCTATTGATTTTTTCGGAGTAATGTAGTATAATAAACAAAAGTGGTATATTCCAGAAATGGAATGCCAAATAAAGGAAATTTGTATGGAGTGTTAAGCTATGGAAAACAATATTCTCCTTGAAAGCGGCACAAACGAGCTTGAAGTACTTGAATTTATGGTTGGTACCCAGAGCTTTGGCATTAACATTGCAAAAGTAATCGAAATAATGAATTATCAGCCGATGGTTCCCGTACCCGATTCTCCTCCCGAGCTTGAGGGTGTGTTTACACCGCGCGATACTGTTATTTCGGTTATTGACTTACATAAAGTCCTTCACAAGGAAAGCACCGACGCTCAGCATGATTTGCTGATTATCTGCAATTTCAATCAGATGAACGTTGGATTCCATGTTTCTTCTGTAAAGGGTATTCAGAGAATTTCCTGGGAGGATATTGAAAAGCCGCCGAAGATTTCGGGAGACGGTGCTTCAAATATTTCTACAGGTATAGCAAAGCTTAAAGACAGAATTATCCTAATTCTTGACTTTGAGAAGATTGTCTCCGACATTAACCGCTCAGCCGTTATCGATCCATCGGGTGCGACTGCTGTTGACGAGAGCAAGGCTGATAAGCATATTGTTATTGCGGAGGATTCTCCTTTCCTTAACAAGCTTATTCAGAGTACGCTTGCCGAGTCCGGATATAAGAATGTCGTTTCTTTTGATAATGGTAAGGACGCCTGGGACTATGTTTACGGTCACAAAGAGCTTAAGGGTAATATCCTCGACCATATTTCCTGTGTAATCAGTGACATTGAAATGCCGCAGATGGATGGACATCACCTTACAAAGCTGATTAAAGATGATAATGTTCTTAAGAATATCCCTGTTTATCTGTTTTCATCACTTATAAATGAACAGATGAGAGCAAAGGGTAACAGCGTTGGAGCTGACGCTCAGTTTTCTAAACCTCAGATTGGCGCACTTATAAATTATCTTAATGCACATATTTGATTTTCTGAAAGCCTCGCTTTTTGCGGGGCTTTCAATTTATTTAAAAGATATTGACTATATTCTGAATTTGTGGTACAATATAGGGTATAGGCATTTTTTATTTACAGAAAGAAGGTTTTTTATTATGACAAAGATTGATGTTTTTTCCGGCTTTTTGGGGGCAGGTAAGACTACTCTTATTAAGAAGCTGCTCAAGGAGGGCTATGGCAGCGAAAAGCTCGTTCTCATTGAGAATGAATTCGGTGAAATTGGCATTGACGGCGGATTTATGAAGGAAGCGGGAATTCAGGTTACGGAAATGAATCAGGGCTGCATTTGCTGCTCCTTGGTGGGTGATTTCGGCAAGGCGCTTGAAAAGGTGCTTGACGAGTATGCTCCCGACAGAATTCTTATTGAGCCT
>JBJESC010000107.1:0-4160 GCA_051882615.1 Oscillospiraceae bacterium | reverse complement strand
AGATTCTCGTCAAATCGGGAGAGATTTTGAAGCGGGGGAATCCCGATGTTTCCAATCAGCATTGAGGGAATACCGCAGCTTTGGAGAAAGTGATAAATCAGCGAGGAGGTGGTGGATTTGCCCTTTGTTCCTGTAATTCCGATAATGCGCTTGCAGGGCTTCAGCCGCAGAAGCACCTCGGTCTGGGTGAGGATTTTTGCCTTTGCACTCTCGCTGAGTTGGTTCTTGATGATAACTCCGGGCGACTGGAGAATAAGGTCGTATTCCTCGCACTCCTTGAGGTAATGCTCCCCTGTTATCGGGATGATGGTGGGGTTGTCAAGTTCAATGGGGTTCATATCCGCAACCGCAATTTCCTTGCAGCAGCCAAGTCTTTGCAGTATATCAAGCCATACTCTGCCCTCTCTTCCATAGCCGAGTATTACAACGCGTTTTCCCTCAAAGAGCGGTTTTAAAACTTCAGTTTTCATAAGCGACCTTCTCCACATAAGACAGTAATTTTTTGGGGACGAAATTCTCCTTGTCGAAGAATTTTTCCTCGTTTTGCGGTTGATAGTTCGGGAATGCTTCCGCAAAGCGCTTGAGCAGAACGGGCAGGACTGATTTTCGCCTGTCCAGAGCCATTTTCAGCGACAGACGGACTTCGTTTTTTGTTCCGACGCACTCGAACGGCTTATCCTCGCCGTCCAGCATAAGTCCGTCAAGCAGGGGGGCTAAGTCCTCGCGTTTCAGCAGATTTTCCCCGAAAATTTCCATCAGCTTGTCATCATCAAGGAACGCGGCAAGCAGGACGTACACATACAGGCACTTTGCGCAGTTACAGCACCACACGTTCTTCCTTGAACCCAGATTGCAGCTTCGGAACACCCCGAAGTACTGCGGGTATTTCACGAAAGCGCGGGCAATCTGCCATTCCGAAAGCGGGCGCAGAAGGCTGAAATACTCGGGACAGCCGCGGAAATATGCGGCGCAGTATTCGCGGAAATCGCGCTCAAATTCGGTGGACTTGCTGTACTGATGATTGATTTCAGCTCCCGAAACGTAGGTTTCGTTGGCGCTGCTCTCGTTGGAAAGCACGATATACCGCTTGTTGAGGAAAATTCCGAACAGCAGCGAGGAAAACGCGACTACCGCCGAAAACGGCGTATGTCCGTTGAGGTAGCCCGCCTTGTTAAGCTCCAGCAAAACGGGGTGAATGGTGCGGCGCGGAGTTACCGCGGCTATGGAAACGCCCGAAGCCTCGGCGCAGTTCGCCGCTGCGGGCAGTGCGTTGATGATGTAGGGAGTAATCTCAACTCCCACAGATTTCAGGATTTCAAGCGACACCACGCTGTCCTTGCCTCCGCCTACGGGAACAAGCGCTCCGTCAAGCGTGTGTGTATTTTCGGGGAGCGCGTTCGGCGGTTTGGGTGCGGTTATCGTCATAAAGTCGTCAAATCGGGCGGGGATTTCGTTTCGGTAGAAAAACTCGCCCAACCCGTTGAAGTAGAGCTTCTTCCACCACTCAATCTGCGCTTCGCTAAGCCAACCGCAGCGGATTTCCACCCGCGGAGGACACGCGCACTTCCAATAGGAAACCAGCTCCGCCATTCCGAGCGAGAATGCCGCATATTCGGCGGCGGGCTTTGAGTATTCTCCCGAAGTGAGGCTCTTGTCGAACGTCCATTCGGGGTGGAAGTGGTATTCGTCAATCTGGAAGTGGTAGCTGATATGGTCGTCGCCCAGCTCGTAGCTGTGGTATATGAAAAGCGGGTGTTTTGCGCGGAGTTCTTCGTATTTGCTCATTGTGTTCCTTCCTGTTAATCAAGGGCAATACCGCACAATTATTGTCGTGCGATTGCGCTAGCAGATTTTTCGTCAGATTGTACAAATTGAGCGCAGGCGGGCTGGCGCCCGTCAAGCGAAATTTGTGCAAGATGGCGGAAAAGATGCAAGCAAGCGCGCGGCAAAGGCGTTAGCCGCTAATTGTGCGGTGTTGCCCAAGGATAATCGGCGCGGTGGTGAAGTCGCTTCCGCAGGGGAGCGGCTTTTCAAAGCACAGCGCGTAAATGTCGGTGCAGTGCGCGGTGAAGTTGGCTTGCCGAGCGGCTTCGCGGGATTTCTTCGACAGCGCCTTAAGCGAGGTGTCAATCGGAATATCGCACTTTGCGGCGGAGAGGATTTCCTTGCCCTTGGAGTTCATTCCCAGAACTCGGATAAAGGCGGGCTTTTCCAGAGCGAAGCGCTTGTCTATTCCCAGAAATCCGCACAACACGGCTCTGCGAATTCGCGCGAGGGTGTAGCGCTTGGTTTTCGTGAGGAAGTACAGCTCCGAGAGCGAACCTGCCGAGCGCACCGCCTTGTGAAGCCGTGCTCCCAGCCCGTTGGCGCAGTCGTAGATGCTCTCGAAATCCTCAGCCGACATCAGACGGAGCGAGGCGAGTACAGCGCGTTCCAGCCTTACGAGGTCGGCGGCGGGAGCGTTGACCTCGGGAGCGGCGGAGGAGCACTCCTCCCCCGCGAGTATCTTCTTTCGCAGAGCCGAGCCGCTTGCAAACTCCTCCGAGGCGGAATTGTCGCTGTCGTGCTCCGCGCCGAAGCGCTTCACGGTGAACGGCTCAATGCTGCTTCCGAGGTTATCGAGCGCGTTGAGGTACTCAATAGCGAGAGTGTTGTTGGGACAGGCAATGGTTTCGGCAACGTCCTCGGTGTAGAACATACGAAGCGTTTCCGAAAGCGCCGTCGGGTAGTTCTTACCGCGCGTTATCAGGTCAGAGAACTCCTGCGTATGGAGAACGTAGTCGATAGCCCCCGACGCCTCCCGCAGAGCGGCAATGTCTCCGCTCTCGCTGCCAAACGCGAGCATATCCACACAGCCGAGCGCGGTGATGATTTCCGCCGCACCCTTGGCGAAGCCCTCGGCAGCGGTGAGCGATACGCGCTCGGGAAGCTCGAGGACGAGGTCAACCCCGTTTTCGAGAGCTGTTCTCGCGCGTGTGAACTTGTCGTAAATCGCAGCGTCTCCGCGCTGAACGAAGTTTCCGCTCATCACGGCGACAATGTGAGTAGCGCCCGCTGCGCGGGTTTGTTCCGTCAGATATTTATGTCCGTTGTGAAACGGGTTGAATTCGCTGATTATAGCGGCTGTTTTCATGAAAACACCTCCGAAAAAATATGAATTAATATCTCGGCAGGGAGTCGAAGATATCCCCAAACGTTATACAAGTGATTACAGTCGCCGAAACCAGAATCAGTAAAGTGATCGCCGCAACGATAACTAATTTCAAAACATTTTTTCTCACTTTTTTCACATCAGGAAGTGAGTTTTCATTATGAAGTTCCTTTTTTATATTGGATGCGATAAAAACTATCGCTATAACGTTTATCATGCAAATAGCAAGTATCCCCTCCCATATCATAAGTGCGATTGCAATCAAAACTAATAAAGCAAGCCCCACTGTTGCCACCTCCTGTTTTGAATTCATATATTCTTATTTTACAACATTATTCAAATAAAATCAATAAAAATTTCAAAAAATACTTGATTTTTTTGGGGAAAAGAGTTAAAATATAAAATGTATTATTTTATTTTTATGAAAGGAATTTCAAAATATGAAGATTTTGGTTGTTAATGCAGGCAGCTCCTCTCTGAAGTATCAGCTCCTTGAGATGGACGACGAGAGCGTTATCGCAAAGGGTAACTGCGACCGTATCGGAATCGGCGGACACATCAAGCACACCACTTTTGACGGACGCGTAGTCGAGATGGACTGCGATTTCCCCACCCACACCGAGGCTTTTGAAAAGCTGGTTGAGGTGCTCACAACGGGCGAGGCTTCCGTTATCAAGTCGATGGATGAGATTTATGCGGTAGGTCACAGAGTTGTACAGGGTGCGGAGATTTTCAATAAGACCACCCTCGCGACCGATGAGGTTATCCAGCAGATTGACGATCTCGCTGAGCTTGCTCCCGTACATAACCACCCACACGCGCTTGCTCTGAGAGCCTGCAAGAAGGTTATTCCCGAGGGTACTCCTCAGGTTGTAGTATTCGATACTGCGTTCCACGCAACAATGCCCGAAAAGGCTTATATGTTCGGTATGCCTTACGAGTGCTACGAGAAGTATCACGTTAGAAAGTACGGCTTCCACGGCACTTCTCACCGCTTTGTATCTCAGGC
>JBJESC010000106.1:0-4197 GCA_051882615.1 Oscillospiraceae bacterium | reverse complement strand
GTATGGTTCTGCGTATATATAATGTAAGCAAGCCTGAACATCCGCTTAAAGCATACGAGCAGTTAAATCATTTCAAGCTGTTTATGTTTGATGTGGGGTTAATGAAACACATGGCAGCAATCAGCAACGAGGCAATTTTGCTCAAATCTGATTATCAGTTCAAAGGTGCATTAACAGAAAACTATGTGTTACAGCAGATAAAATCGCTGTATGACACCGAGCCGAAGTATTATGCTCCAACTGCTACGAATGAGATTGACTTTATTGTGCAGAACGGAATGGATATTATTCCGATTGAGGTCAAGGCTGGCGAAAGCGTAACATCTGCAAGCTTTAAGAGCTATCTCAGGGAGCATAAACCTGCGAAGGCTGTTCGTTTCTCTAAGCTTGGATATGAGATCAACGACAGCTTTATAAATATGCCGCTTTATCTTGCGAATAAAATGAATAAACTCATATAATACCAGTAACCAGAAAATCCCATAAAACAGAGTGTGTCCGAAAAGGATTGTGCATAACGCATTAAAAACACTGCTTTATTGCTCATTGTCCACCGCTTAAAAATCCGTGGACAAATGGTGGACAAAACACAAAAATCCCGCTGAAATTCGATTTTCATGAATATCAGCGGGATTTTATAATTATTCGTTAAATGCCGTAGCTAAGCCGTTTTCAGCTTACTTCATAGCCTCTTCAACAGCAACAGCACAAGCAACAGTAGCACCAACCATGGGGTTGTTGCCCATACCGATAAGACCCATCATCTCAACGTGTGCAGGAACGGAAGAAGAACCTGCGAACTGAGCGTCAGAGTGCATACGTCCCATAGTATCAGTCATACCGTAGGAAGCAGGACCTGCTGCCATGTTATCGGGGTGGAGGGTACGGCCTGTACCGCCGCCGGAAGCAACGGAGAAGTACTTCTTGCCCTTATCGTTGCACTCCTTCTTGTAGGTACCTGCAACGGGGTGCTGGAATCTGGTGGGGTTGGTGGAGTTACCGGTGATGGAAACGTCAACGCCTTCCTTCCACATAATTGCAACGCCCTCGGTTACATCGTTTGCACCGTAGCAGTTTACCTTTGCGCGCAGACCGGTGGAGTATGCCTTGCGGAATACTTCCTTAACCTCGCCGGTGTAGTAATCCATCTCGGTTTCTACATAGGTGAAGCCGTTAATTCTTGCAATAATCTGAGCAGCGTCCTTACCAAGACCGTTCAGAATTACGCGCAGGGGCTGCTTACGAACCTTGTTTGCCTTCTCGGCAATACCGATTGCGCCTTCAGCAGCAGCGAAGCTCTCGTGACCTGCGAGGAATGCGAAGCACTCGGTCTCCTCTTCAAGAAGCATCTTGCCGAGGTTGCCGTGTCCGAGACCAACCTTTCTCTGGTCAGCAACGGAGCCGGGAATGCAGAAAGACTGAAGTCCCTCACCGATAGCAGCAGCAGCGTCAGCAGCTCTGGTGCAGTCCTTCTTGATTGCGATAGCGCAGCCTACGGTGTAAGCCCATTTAGCATTCTCAAAGCAGATGGGCTGAATGCCTTCTGTAATCTTGTAGGGGTCGAAGCCCTTTGCCTTGCAGATTTCAGCACATTCCTCAATGGAGTTAATGCCGTATTTATTGAGTACAGCGAGAATTTGCTTTTCTCTTCTGTCGTAAGATTCAAATAAAGCCATTTGTATGTACCTCCTTACTGCTTTCTGGGATCGATGAACTTAACAGCGTCAGCAACGCGGCCATACTGACCCTTTGCCTTTTCAAGAGCGGTGTTAGCGTCATCGCCTGCCTTGATGAAGTCCATCATCTTTCCGAAGTTTACGAACTTGTAGCCGATAATCTCGTTGTCTTCGTTGAGAGCGAGGTCGGTAACGTAACCGTCGGTCATTTCGAGGTAACGCGGGCCCTTTGCAAGAGTTCCGTACATTGTACCTACCTGAGAACGAAGTCCCTTTCCGAGGTCCTCAAGTCCTGCACCAACGGTAAGTCCGTCCTCGGAGAAAGCGGACTGAGAACGTCCGTATACAATCTGGAGGAACAGCTCGCGCATTGCAGTGTTGATAGCGTCGCATACGAGGTCGGTGTTAAGTGCCTCAAGGATAGTTCTTCCGGGAAGAATTTCCGCAGCCATAGCAGCAGAGTGAGTCATACCGGAGCAGCCGATAGTCTCAACAAGAGCTTCCTGAATTACGCCCTCCTTAACATTGAGGGTGAGCTTGCAGGTACCCTGCTGGGGTGCGCACCAGCCAATACCGTGGGTAAAGCCTGAAATGTCCTTGATTTCCTTTGCCTTGACCCACTTTGCTTCCTCGGGGATGGGAGCACAGCCGTGAGCCACGCCCTGTGCTACGGGGCACATAGCGTTAACTTCGTGAGAATAAGTCATACTTTTGTCTCCTTTGTAGAAATTTAGCAACAGATTTCCGAAAATCGCAAAATCCGTCAACCATACACTTACATTATACAACATCCGGACAAGTTTTTCAAGGGGGGAGAGAAAATTTCCGTTACTTTTTTCACAATTTTTTGCAAAAAATTTTGGGAGAACATCTGCTCTCCCAAAATCTGTAAATTCAACTCTTTTTCCGCCTGAAAAGCATCAGCCGTTAAGAAGTCTCTTTTCCATATCCTGCGGGTTGTTGCAGTATTCCATACAAGCCTGATATGTAATCTTTCCTGCCTTGTACAGACGTGCAAGAGCTTCGGTCAGAGTCTGCATTCCGTAGGAAGTACCGCCCTGCATTGTTGTTTCCATCTGGGCAAGCTTGTTGGAACGGATGATGTTCTTAACAGCGTCAGTTCCAATCATTACCTCAACGGCTGCAACACGTCCGTTTCCGTCGGAGGTGGGGATAAGCTGCTGCGCGATTACGCCCTGAATAAGGTCGGCAAGCTGTGTACGAACCTGCTCTCTTACATAGGAGGGGCAGACGTCAACTATACGCTCGATAGTCTGTGCGGCAGAGCTGGTGTGAAGTGTTCCGAAAACAAGGTGTCCTGTCTCGGCAGCGGTAAGGGCGAGAGAGATGGTATCGTAGTCTCTCATCTCACCGATAAGAATAACATCGGGATCCTCACGGAGCGCACTTCTCAGCGCAGCTTCGAATGTCGGAACATCACGTCCGATTTCGCGCTGGTGGATAGTCGCTTTTGCCTGCTCGTACTTGTACTCAATCGGGTCTTCAACAGTGATAACGTGGCAAGCACGGTTTTCGTTGATGTGCTGAATCATAGCTGCGAGTGAGGTGGACTTACCTGCACCTGTAGGACCTGTTACCAGAACCAGACCTCTGTGCTTTTTAGCGAGCTCCAGAAGTACATCGGGCATACCAAGCGAGTCGAGGCTGGGAATCTGAGTATTAAGCAGACGGATAGAAGCCGCGAGCTTACCCTCGTGGTGGAATACATTTACACGCTGTCTTGCACCATTCTTAAGCTCAAACGAGAAGTCAACGTCACCGCCGTCCATTACAATCTTCTCCAATTCGGGAGAAAGCATCGAAAGAATTGTACGGTGGATAACCTGATCGGACAATTCTGTCTGGTACGGTGTCAGTTCACCGTGTACACGGATTACCGTCGGAGCTCCGACAGTAAGGTGGATATCCGAAGCCTTTTTTTCGCGCGCGCCCATAATGAATTCGTCAAATGTCATAACTTTACTCCTTAATCTTGAACTGTATTCCGCTTGCTGAGAAGTACACCTCATCGGAGGTGTTAGCTATACGTTGGTTTACACGTCCGAGAATATCCCGATACGCTGACATTCTCGGTGACTCGTCCGAGAATGAAAATCCCGATTCAACGGTTATAATAACTATGGTTCCCAAATTATCGGAAACCCTATCGCCAAGGTCTGTTATTTCCTTTAAAACGCGCTTCTCAATAGACTTTCTCATCAGCTCATCGATATCACCCTTGGGACACATCGAATCCATAACAAGCTTGGTGAAAACGCGCAAATTATCGAAAATAACGAACTTGTGATCCTTGACCTCCTCGGAAGGCGAGAGCGAAGACGTTGGTATAACATCCCATTGAACACCGTGCTTTTCGGTATCATACTGAATGCGGTTTATTATGTCCCAATCTGCTTTCTGTCCGGTCTTCAAGTAGAGAACATAATCGCAGCCGCTAAAGTAAGATACTGCAAACCGTGATTTGCCGCTTGCCGTGCCGCCGGTGATGAATATGGATTTT
>JBJESC010000105.1:0-4212 GCA_051882615.1 Oscillospiraceae bacterium | reverse complement strand
TTGGCACAGAGGGGCAGAACGCCGAAACCTACGGCGATAAAACAGCTTGAGGGTAATCCCGGCAAGCGCCGGTTAAACGCGAATGAGCCGAAACCAAAGGCGAAAGCGCCGTCCTGCCCGAAATGGCTGGAGGATGATGCGAAAAAAGAGTGGCGGCGCTTAGCAAAGCAGATGGAACAGCTTGGTATTCTGACAGAGGTGGATATGGCGGCATTTGCCGGATACTGCCAAGCGTATGCACGTTGGAAAGCGGCAGAGGAGTTTATCTCCAAGCACGGTGCAATTGTAAAAACACCGAGCGGATATTGGCAGCAGGTTCCGCAGGTTTCCATTGCACAGCAATATTTAAAGCAGATGAGCAAATTCTGTGAGCAGTTTGGACTTACTCCGGCATCGCGGTCGAGGATTGTAAGCGACAGCGGAACAGACAATTCTGACGATACTATGGAGCAGCTTTTGTCATTGGACGGTGAGAAAAAATAATGTTTGATGAAAACAAATCACAGCGGGCAAAGGCTTTCATAAATGCCTTGAAACACACCAAAGGCAAATGGCGGGGAGTTCCGTTTGATTTATTGCCGTGGCAGGATCAGATTATATCCGATGTGTTCGGTACGGTAAAGCCGAACGGATATCGTCAGTACAATACCGCATATGTTGAAATCCCCAAAAAAATGGGTAAATCTGAGCTTGCTGCCGGTGTAGCTCTGTATCTTACCTGCGGTGACGGTGAATGGGGCGCGGAGGTTTACGGCTGCGCGAGCGACCGCCAACAGGCAAGTATCGTCTTTGACGTGGCTGTAGATATGGTTGACCAGTGTCCGGCGCTTAAGAAACGGATAAAACCTATAATGTCAGTAAAGCGTCTGGTGTATAAACCTACAAACAGTTTTTATCAGGTTTTGTCAAGCGAGGCGTATACAAAACACGGGCTTAATGTTCACGGTGTAATTTTTGATGAGCTTCATGCCCAGCCGAACCGAGAGTTATTTGATGTAATGACAAAAGGCTCAGGTGATGCAAGAACACAGCCGTTGTTTTTCCTCATAACCACTGCCGGAACTGACAGAAACAGTATTTGCTATGAGGTACATCAAAAGGCCGTTGATATATTGGCAGGACGGAAAATTGACCCGACATTTTATCCTGTAATCTACGGAATTGCAGAGGACGATGACTGGAGCGATGAGGCAAATTGGTACAAGGCAAATCCGTCACTCGGACACACTGTTGATATCGAAAAAGTACGTGCCGCATTTCAATCCGCAAAGGAAAATCCGGCGGAAGAAAATCTGTTCAGACAGTTAAGGCTTAATCAGTGGGTAAAGCAGTCCACACGCTGGATGCAGATGGATAAATGGGACGCTTGCGATGAAGTGATTGATATAGAGACATTGCGCGGACGTGAATGCTACGGAGGACTTGACCTTTCAACAACACTTGACCTGACTGCGTTTGTTCTTGTATTCCCGCCGAGAAACGATACGGAGAAATATATTATTGTTCCGTATTTCTGGATACCGGAGGAAAATCTGCGTCAGCGTGTACGCCGTGACCATGTTCCGTATGACGTGTGGGAAGTAAATGATTTTATTCGCACAACGGAAGGAAATGTGGTGGACTACCGAAGGATTGAAGCTGATATAAAGGAGATTGCAAGTAAATTTGTTGTCAAGGAGATAGCGTATGACAGATATAACGCAACACAGATTATTTTGAATTTACAGGATGAGGGATTGACAATGATTCCGTTCGGTCAGGGATTTAAGGACATGTCTCCGCCTACAAAGGAGCTGTATTCCCTTGTTCTGAAAAAGAAAATAATACATAACAATCATCCTGTTTTACGCTGGAATTTTGATAATGTGTGTGTTGAGACGGATGCGGCGGAAAATATTAAGCTGTCCAAGAAATACAGTACCGAGCGAATAGACGGAGCGGTGGCTTCGGTTATGGCGCTTGACCGTGCGGTTCGCAATGCGGGGCAAAATCAAGGCAGCGTTTATGATAGTAGAGGTATTATTGTATTTTGATATGAAAAACACCTCTTCCATACAAAATGAAAGAGGTGTAAATGGTTATCTTATTTAGTTGAAGATACAGTTAATGTGAGTCCCAACGGGTGCATTAGCTTAAGAAGTGTATCAAGATTTGGAGTAGTCTTGTATGACTCAATTCTTGCAACTGAGGACTGTGGCATTCCACATAGCGAAGCAAGCTCACGTTGACTTATGCCGAGTGAATTACGTTTTTCGATAAGTGCTCCGACAATGGCTGCGATGCTTTCAACATCATCAATATCGTTTGCTATGGCAGGGTCAACCGCTTTAACGTGTTTTTTATAATCGTTCCATGTTCTCATATTATAATCGCCCCTTTCTGGATAAGTAATCATCACGTTCGGATTTTGCTTTTTCGATTTCTCGCCGTGGTGTTTTCTGTGTCTTTTTATGAAATTGATGCAGAAGGATAAAGGTATCGTTTTCGAAGAAAAAATAAAAGATACGATTATTACCGGGACGAAGCTCCCATATACCGTCATCAATATGTTTTGTAATGTTATCAGGCAATCGTGTACCGTTATCTTCGAGAAGCTGAATGTAAAGTGATATTTGCTTAAACTGAATTCTTGCATCTTTGCTGTTTTCAGCTTTTAATCGCAGTTCCTCTAAGAAATCCCACAGTTCGGATTCACCGTTTGCCTTTTCGTAGAATTCTACAGTGTACATAATTAGTATACTCCGATAAGTAGTTTTTATTTACAATTTAATGATAGCATAAAAGCTATCAAGTGTCAATAGATATCGAAAAATTTGTGCAGGAGGAAATATGAAACTCATCAAATCAATATTTAAATCAAGAGACCATCCGAAAAACCATACAGGCGACAGTGTCGGCGGAGGGAGATATTTTCCGTTCGGAAGAACATGGTCAGGCAAGTCGGTGACGGAGAGGACTGCAATGCAGACGACGGCTGTGTATGCCTGTGTACGCATTATATCGGAAACGGTAGCAAGCCTTCCGCTGCACGTTTATGCTTATACCGAGAACGGCAAGGAACGCGTGTGTACGCATCCGTTGTATCGGCTGCTCCACGATATACCCAATCCCGAAATGAACAGCTTTGTGATGCGTGAGGTTATAATGTCGCATTTACTACTGTGGGGCAACTCATACTCGCAGATTATCCGTAACGGCAAGGGTGAGGTTACGGCGCTGTATCCGCTTATGCCGGAGAAGATGAAAATCGACCGCGGCGAGGACGGAATGCTGTATTACACCTACACTTCCGATAAGCAGGGCAGCTTTATTTTCCGCAAGGACGAAATCCTGCATATTGTAGGTCTCGGATTTGACGGACTTATCGGTTATTCGCCGATTGCAATGGCAAAGAATGCGATAGGTCTTTCAATCGCAGCGGAGGAATATGGCTCATCGTTTTTCTCAAATTCAGGAACGCCGAGCGGTGTATTGGAGCATCCGGGTGTTCTCAAGGAACCGAAAAAGGTACGCGACGCGTGGAATGAAGCCTATGGCGGCAGCGGTAACGCCCATAAGGTGGCGGTTCTGGAGGAGGGGATGAAATTCAATCCTATCTCCATCAATCCGCATGAGGCGCAGTTCCTTGAAACACGCAAATTCCAAGTAAATGAAATCTGCCGTATATTCCGCGTTCCTCCGCATATGATTGCGGATTTGGAGAAAAGCTCATTTAACAACATCGAACAGCAGAGCTTGGATTTTGTAACAAACACAATCCGACCGTGGCTTGTAAGAATTGAGCAGAGTATATTTCAGCAGCTTCTTACAGAGGAGGAACAGCAGAAATACTTCGTCAAGTTCAATGTTGACGGATTGCTCAGAGGTGATTTCAAAAGCCGTATGAGCGGATATGCCGTCGGCAGACAGAACGGATGGTACAGCGCAAATGATATACGGGAATTGGAGGATATGAATAAGATTCCGGCAGAGGAAGGCGGCGACAGATACTTGTGCAACGGAAATATGATTGACATCAGGAACGCAGGTAATTTTGGACAGACAGGAAGTGAGGAAAACAGTGAGTAAGTTTTGGAAATTCAAGACGGTTACAAACAAGATAGACGATGAAACGGAAAGCACGGAAAACGTGCTTTTTTTAAATGGGGTAATTGCCGAGGAGTCATGGTACAGCGATGATGTTACGCCGCAGATGTTCCGTGATGAACTTAG
>JBJESC010000104.1:0-4227 GCA_051882615.1 Oscillospiraceae bacterium | reverse complement strand
GAGCAGGCAGTTCTCTGCGGCGGCGTTTGCGCTCTTATGCAGGCAGGCTTTGAGACTCTCGTTGAAGCAGGCTACGATCCCAGAAACGCATACTTTGAGTGCATTCACGAGATGAAGCTCATTGTAGACCTTATTTACCAGAGCGGCTTCGCAGGAATGAGATACTCTATCTCCAACACTGCTGAGTATGGCGACTACATAACCGGTCCCAAGCTCATTACCGAGGAGACCAAGAAGACTATGAAGAAGATTCTTGCTGACATTCAGGACGGTACCTTTGCAAAGGACTTCCTGCTTGATATGTCCGATGCAGGTCAGCAGACTCACTTCAAGGCTATGAGAAAGCTTCACGCTGAGCATCAGCTTGAGCAGGTTGGCGCAGAGGTTCGTAAGCTTTACAGCTGGAACAACGAGGCTGACAAGCTTATCAACAACTAATTCGGTTAATTTAAGCCGCCTTTCTTCGGAAAGGCGGCTTTTTCGGTTGCTTGGAGCGACCGAATTTTAACATAAACGGGGTGTTGCTGTGGAAATAAGAGAGCTTAACGAGAACAAAAAACAATTGCTTTCTCTGCTTCTGTTGGCGGACGAACAGGAGAATATGATTGACCGATACCTTGACAACGGTACAATGTTCATTTTGGACGATAACGGAATAAAATGCGAGTGTGTGGTAACGGACGAGGGAAACGGTGTTCTCGAAATCAAAAATCTTGCAGTATATCCCGAGTGTCAAGGCAAGGGATACGGCAGAGCGATGATTGACTTTGTAGCCGCGAAGTACAAGGGGCAGTTTTCCGTGCTTCAAGTCGGGACGGGGGACAGCCCGCTTACTGTGCCGTTTTATGAGAAATGCGGCTTTACCCGCTCGCACCGAGTGAAGAATTTCTTCACGGAAAACTACGACCACCCGATTTTTGAGTGCGGAGTACAGCTTGTTGATATGATTTACCTGCGAAGAAAACTATAATTCCCATTTTTCTCCCGAACGTTTTTGCGTTCGGGGGATTTTTGTTGAAAACCTCTTGATTTTCTCCACAATATATAGTATAATTAAAATATGTATTGCACATTGGAGGGACTATGGATAATTTCATTCAAATTGATATTTATACCGCGAGCGAGGCGGTTGACGGAATTACAGCGGCGTTGACCGATTACGGAATTACTGGCTTCATTATTCAGGACAGTGCGGATTTTGAGGACTTTCTTGCCGACAAGAACGCAAATTGGGATTATGTGGACGACAGCCTGATGGGGCTTAAAACCGCTGAACCAAAAATTACATTCTACGTTCATGAGAATGCACAGGGAAAGGAAACTCTGGAAGCTGTGCGCGAGCTTCTTGCAAGGTTCTCCGCTCAGAATGACGACGGGTTTTACGGCAATCTGCGTATGGAGCTTTACAACGTCAAGGAGGAGGATTGGGCGAACAATTGGAAGCAGTATTACAAGCCTTTTCGTATCGGCAGAAGCCTTGTAATCAAGCCCTCTTGGGAATCGGTAGAGGCAAAGGACGGCGACAAGGTGCTTGAAATCGATCCCGCTTCTACCTTCGGAACGGGACAGCACCACACCACCAAGATGGTAATGGAAACCCTTGAGGATGCTATTAAGGGCGGCGAGCGGGTTCTCGATTTGGGCTGCGGAAGCGGCATTCTGACGATTGCGTCATTACTGCTCGGTGCTGAGAGCGCGACAATTTGCGATATTTTCGAGAACGCGGTTAAGACCGCTTCGGAAAATATTGAGAAGAACGGCTTTAAGAATTTCAAGGCACTGTGCGGAAATATCATTGACGATGAGAAGCTGCGCAGTGAAATCGGCGGTGGCTATGACGTTATCTGCGCGAATATCGTAGCGGACGTTATTATCGGAATGAGCGGCTTGTTCGGAGAATTCCTTACTGCGGACGGAAAGCTGATTGTGTCTGGTATTATTGACGAGAGAGTAGCCGAGGTTCTTGAAGCAATCGAAAATAACGGATTTAAGCCCGTCGTTCAGAAGAATGAAGAGGGCTGGAACTGTATTCTCTGCAAAAGAAAATAACATAATCTCCCGATACCGCATAAAATGCGGCAGGGGTGATTGTGTGGGTTTTTTGTATGTGTTTGGATTGATGTTCTTGACGATTTTCGGCGCGGCTATGCTGTTTTACCCGCTATTCAAAGTGCTTTTCGGAGCGGCGGGAAGAAAGCATTCCGTATCGGGTGACGACAGTACAAAGAGGAATGTTAAACGGTGAGAGAAACAAATCAGGTATCACAAGACGAGCTTATTCATATCGAGGGCGAGGTTGAGGACGTCATATACTTCAACGAGGAAACAAACTACATCGTCCTTGATATGAATGTAAACAACGAACTGATAACGGCAGTCGGAATAATGGGCGACGTGCGCGAGGGTGAAAGCCTGAGTATGTACGGTGACTATATCACCAGCGCAAAATACGGCAGACAGTTTCAGGTTAGCATATTCGAGCGTTCTCTCCCGAGCGGCGTGGACGCTGTGAGAAGGTATCTCGGTTCGGGAGTAATCAGCGGACTTGGACCGTCAATGGCGGGAAAGATAGTAAAGGCGTTCGGCGAGCGTTCTCTTGATATTATCGAAAACGATCCCATTCAGCTATCCGTCATCAGCGGAATAACTGCCGAGAAGGCTAAGAAAATCGGAGAGCAGTTCCACAATATTACGGGACTTCGCAAGGTGATGACTTTCTTTTCCAAATACTCCATACCGAATTATGTTGTAGCTTCTGCGTGGAAATGCTACGGGACGGACTTAATCAGAGCGGTTAATGATAATCCATACTGCCTGTGTACGCCTGATATTGAGATGAAGTTCGCGGACGCGGAGAGAATTGCGGAGGATCTTGATTTCCCCAAGAACAGCGAGGAGCGGGTTTTCGCGGGAATACTCGCCGTGCTTTACAGCGCCGCTGATGACGGAAACTGCTGTGTGCGCGAGAGCGATTTGTGCGATAACGTTACTAATCGTCTTGTAGTCAGCGATACTCTCTACTACTCGGCGCTTGATTTCGCCCAGAGCAGGGGAGATGTCGTCATCTCGGATATTTATGACGCAAAGTATGTATATCTTTCGGAATATTTCAATGCGGAGACTTTCATTTCCAACAAGCTGGCGGATATGATGAAGTGCAATTCGGCAAACGAGATTGATTACTCCGATGAGATAAATCAGATTGCGAAGGAAAAAGGTATTGAATACGAAAAGCGCCAATGCGAGGCGATAAACGCTAGCCTTAACAACCACGTTTTTATCCTAACGGGAGGTCCCGGTACGGGTAAAACTACTACTCTTAACGGCTTTATCGAGCTGTGCAAGCGCCGCAGACTGCGGATAAAGCTTGCCGCGCCGACAGGACGAGCGGCTAAGCGTATGTCCGACCTCACGGGCGCTCAGGCACAGACGATACATAGACTTCTTGAGGTCGATTTTACAACGGGCGGAAACACCTTCAAGCGTAAAGAGGATAATCCGCTGTCCTGCGATGTGCTTATAATAGACGAGATGTCTATGGTGGACACGCTTTTGTTCGCAAGCGTGCTCAGAGCGCTGAAAAGCACCGCAAGGCTTATAATGGTGGGAGACAGCAATCAGCTCCCGTCGGTTGGAGCGGGAAATATACTCCGCGACCTGATTGACAGCGGTGTTATCCCTACGGTAGAATTAAAGGAGATTTTCAGACAGGCAGCACAGAGCCTTATCGTCACTAACGCGCACAAAATCATTCACGGTGAGCTTCCCGAGCTTAACAGACGTGACAACGATTTTTTCTTTATGCCGTCGAATAACGAAAACGATACGCTTCGCCTGGTGATTGATTTGGTGAAAACCCGTCTGCCGAGAGCCTATGGCTACGACCCGTTTGACGACATTCAGGTTCTTTGTCTTTCTCGAATGGGAACGGTGGGTACTGCAAGCGTAAATCACGAGCTTCAGCTTGCGCTTAACCCTCCGAGCAAGAACAAAAGCGAGCTGAATTTCATAGGAACGTTATTCCGTGACGGCGACAAGGTAATGCAGACCAAGAACGACTATGATGTCGAGTGGAAGCGCGGCGCGGAGAAATCAATGGGTATCTTCAACGGCGATATTGGCAGAATAAAGGACACCGACAAGGTAAACCAGAGATGTGGTATAGATTTTGAGGGCAGAAACGCGGTCTATGATTTTGAAATGCTCAAGAGAGTTGAACACGCATAC
>JBJESC010000103.1:0-4234 GCA_051882615.1 Oscillospiraceae bacterium | reverse complement strand
AGCTCCTTCCCCAAATCTTGCCGCTGTTTCCTGAAATCAGCGGCACTTTTATTGATTTGTTCTGCGGTGGCTGCAATGTTGGAATTAACGTAAATGCCGACAGGGTAATACTTAATGATACAGACGAGAACTTGCGGTATTTATACAATACTTTCAAGAATATGGATAAAGATGTGCTTCTCAAAATGATAGAGGACATTATTGAGAAATACGGTCTATCTCGTTCTGATATCTACGGTTACGAGCATTATGGATGTGAAAGCGGCAAAGGTCTTGGAGAATACAACAAACAACCATACCTTAAACTCCGTGAGGACTTTAATGAACACACAAATTTTGATTACTATTACTACGCAATTCTTTATGTTCTGATAGTGTATTCGTTTAACAATCAGATAAGGTTTAATAGTAATGGTAAGTTCAATCTTCCTGTCGGTAAGCGGGATTATAATACCAAAATGCAGAAAAAGCTCTCTGATTTCATTGACCGACTGAAAGAGGGGAATTTTGTTATTACAAGTACCGACTTTGAGGTTTTCAGCCTCGATGGATATGGCGAAAACGACTTTATCTACGCAGACCCGCCCTACCTTATAACCTGTGCTACATACAATGAACAAGGTGGGTGGAACGAGGATAAGGAGAGAGCTTTATATAAGTTCCTTGATAAAGCTAACGAACAAGGTATTAGATTTGCTTTATCAAATGTGCTTCGGAGCAAAGGCAAGGAGAACGCGATACTGCTGAAGTGGCTTGAAGATAACCCTCAATATCGTGCGATTTCGCTTGACTATAACTATTCCAACTCCAACTACCAAACCAAAGACAGGTCATCGGGTAGTGAGGAAGTTTTAATCGTAAATTACTGATGACACACAACAACGCTGAATGAGTTCAAAAAGGAGGAAAACCGTGCCGTTAACATACAAGAGCTTTTGCTGGTGCTTGGGAACAACAAGCTTCAGAACCAAGAATTTTAATAGAACTATCGAGGAACAGTTAGGCTTATTAAACGAGTTTTGGAGCAAGCCTGACAATGCCGATATTAGTTGGAGAAACAACAATAACATTCAGACGGAATACTATCTGTTTATGCAGGAGAAGGGCTTTGTTGAAGGCGACGCAGATAACAAACCCAAAGACGCTCGTGAAAAGACATCGGGTTTGGTGGATATAGGTCTGATTGACGACAACCGCCGTCTGACTAATGTGGGAAAAGCTCTGCTTGCAATAAGCGAAAGCAATGATTTCGGCTCGGACAATCATTTCGAGATACCTAAAGACAGCTTTATTTATCTGAAACAGCTGCTGAAAACCTCTTGTGTGGTTGACGGCAATACGGTTAGACCGCTCATTGTATTGCTGTATCTCCTCTCCATATTGGGAGAGCTTTCAGCAGATGAGTTTACATACCTGCTGCCGCTTTGTACAAGCAAGGAAACTACCGATGAAATCATCGCCTGCATTGACGATATAAAGAACGGGCAGAAAACCGTTGATGACGTAATTGTTTCAAGGCTGCTGTCAATGGACAACTACAAGGAAGCGTTATCACTGCTGTTGTCGCGGGAAAAGGTTGACGAGAACTTGATTTGCGAAATAGGGATAAACCGAAAGAGCCGCAACTACGATAAGCCTTATTTCTCGCTTTACCAAGCCTTGCATAAGGTTTATATGGAGAAAGACAGGTCGGCTTTTGTTGAGGTTTTTGACGCGGCAAAGAAGATACGCATAAGCAATTATTGGATAAAGTATCTTTTTGACACTAATTCCAGAGTTGCGCTTGTAAGGGGCGCTGAAGCTCATATCAAGCCTACGGATTTTGATGATGTTACTACCGAAAACGAGTTCAAAACAGCTTTCTTTAAGCTTATGCAACTGTTCAAGGCAAAGGCAACGCTGCGTGATTATTTTGACTTAAACCGCCGCTATTTCAGAACTACCGATATTGTTCTGTTTGAGGACGGCGTAGTTAAGCTTGATGTTGTCCCCAAGCATTTCTTCAAATCGGTTATTGACAGCCTGTATGAGCAAGCCTACACTTCATCGGACCTCTTGTATGAAAACTGTGCTCTTGAAGAAATAGCAGATTGTCTTGTAATAAATGATGATATAGTTATCAGGTGCATAAATGCAGAGCTTGGTATCGGTACGACCACTATTGATACAGCACGAGAAGCATTGGAGCGTATCAGATATAAGCGCTTTAAGACGCTTATTGACAAGAAATTCTCCGATGACAATCTGCTTGAATTGCTTACCTGCTTTGAAAACCGCAATGATGATGAAATCAGAAGAATGGTTACGGACAACGCAGATGTTCCGACGATGTTTGAATATGTGTTGGGCGTATTGTGGTACAAAATCAGCGATTATCAAGGCAAAGTCCTTGACTATATGAAGCTCTCGCTTGACGCTGATTTGCTACCTAAAACCCACGCAGCAGGCGGTGAAGCCGATATTGTATATGAGTATGACAAAACGGCAGATTACCCCGAACACGCTTTGTTGTTGGAGGCTACCCTTGCCGACAGCTCAAATCAGCGGAGAATGGAGATGGAGCCTGTATCAAGACACCTCGGACAGCACTTGCTTCGCACAGGAAACCTGAACTCCTACTGCGTATTTGCAACAGGGATATTGAATATAAATGTTATCGCCGATTTCAGAAGCCGAAAGTCAATACCTTATTATGACCCGCAGGACTATTCAAAGAACGTTTCGGGAATGAAGATTATTCCCTTGCAGATTTCAGAGCTGAAAGCTATCTTAAAGGGCGGCAAGCGTTATAAGGACTTGTATTCGCTCTTTGATACGGCGTTTAATTCAGCGTTACCGCCGCACGAGTGGTATAATCAATGTATCTCTACACAGATTTAGTAAATGATGGTTGCTAACACAGGGAGGTAGTATGCCAGTTAACATTGAATTCTTTATTGAGCAAAAATACGACAGGCTTCATTTTAGCGAGGCGTTAAGAACAGAGCCGTTGTATAATGGTTTTTGCAGTAGCAATAAGCGCTTTGAGAAGATTTTGGCAATTATGCACCAAGAGTTAAACTCATTGTTTCAATTTATGTATTCAAAACTACGGACAAATGCACATTATAACGCTGCTGAAAGCCGAGCATTGTTAGAATATATAAAACTATACGAGGATATGAACTATGTTCTAAAAGAAACAAAGTATGCTTTTGAAATAAATGATGACTATAAACAACTAATAGACTGCTCTCATACATTCTTGCAAGAATCCGGTGGAAGTCCAATACCTCGTGATTTGCCTCAAATAGAACTGTTGGACTATGAACCCATATTTACAATGCGTCAGAGTATAAGTATTCCTGCTCCCTCTACAACAGAAGCAAGACGTTATCAGATTAAGTTAATTGGCGAAGGCTCTTACGCACTGGTTTTTAAGTACAAAGACGACTTCTATCATAAGAACTTTGTAATAAAAAGAGCTAAAAGAGAACTGACCTCAAAGGAGCTTGAACGTTTCAGAAGAGAATACGAAGTTATGAGAGAACTTAATTCTCCTTATATTTTGGAAGTATATCAATATGACGAAGCTAAAAATGAGTATTACGCTGAATATGCTGACGAAACACTCTATAAATTCATTACCCACCACTCTGATTTAGAACTGTCAAAAAGAAAAAGCATATCCTATCAAATATTCAAGGGCCTATCCTATGTTCACAGCAAAGGTTATTTGCATAGAGATTTGAGCTTAACGAATATCTTGTTAGTTCATTATGATGATGGAAACTGCATTGTGAAACTATCGGACTTCGGGCTGGTTAAAGAACCTGATAGCACATTAACAAGCTTGGATAGTGAAATCAAAGGTTCTCTTAATGACAGCAATCTACGAGTAGTTGGCTTTTCAAATTTCTCAATAGTATATGAAACGTATGCATTAACCCGTGTTATTCTGTTTGTGATGACTGGTTTACAGAACATCGAAAGAATTCGTGACGAGAAAATCAAACGGTTTGTATTAAAAGGACTTGCTCCTGATACAAGGAATAGGTATCAAAGCGTTGATGAACTGAAAGCAGCATTTAATGATACTTTTTGATATATTCCCCTATACGCACCCACCAAAGCCCCGCACCAGCAAGCACTCCATCAAAGCGAAAAATCACGGCAGGCATCGTTTGAAACGGCTCGTGCCACGTTGAGTGCGTGGTTCTTCTTTCCGTCCGTAATTAACGATCTGTACAGCAGG
>JBJESC010000102.1:0-4267 GCA_051882615.1 Oscillospiraceae bacterium | reverse complement strand
AGAACCTCACGCTTGGGAACATTACCTCTTCTTGGCACTTTAACTTCCCTCCTTCATAAAAAATGAAAATCATAGGTACTCGAAAGTAATCCAATACTCCCGCCGCCAAGAAAGACTTTTCAATCCGATTCTATCTCGAAGAAAATTAATGCCTTCTTGTCAGCTTAGTAAGAAATTACGCCTTCTTTCCCGCCTTCGGACGCTTAGCTCCGTACTTCGAGCGTCCCTGCATTCTCTTGTCAACTCCCTGAGCGTCGAGAGTTCCTCTTACGATGTGGTAACGCACACCGGGGAGATCCTTAACACGTCCGCCTCTGATGAGTACAACAGAGTGCTCCTGCAGTTTGTGTCCAATTCCGGGAATGTAAGCAGTAACTTCGTAACCGTTGGAAATCTTGACTCTGGCTACCTTTCTCATTGCGGAGTTAGGCTTCTTAGGAGTCTGAGTTCTTACAGCGGTGCAAACTCCACGCTTCTGAGGAGAGTGCTGGTCGATCTGCTTCTTCTTCAGAGTGTTCATACCCTTCTGAAGTGCGGGAGCCTTCGACTTCTTGGTCGATACCTCACGTCCCTTGCGGACAAGCTGATTAAACGTTGGCATTAAATTTCACCTACCTTACTTATTTTCTTATGTTAGTATTTCCCTTTTTACAAAGAATACACCAACACATCTATGAATTATACTACAAAAAGCGACGATTGTCAAGAGCTTTTTCAAGTCTTTATGACAATCGCCGCAATTTTTATTTTACATCTACGGGAATTTGTGCACTTTGTCCACTTGTTCCCTTTGTTTTACTGCCGAAGCGGGTTCATCGTGCCAACTCCGACTTGAAATCAAGCGTTGTCGGTGCTTTCGGAGGTCTCCTCGGCAGAGACTGCCTCGGTGTTCTCCTCTGCCTCGCCGTTCTCGCTTGCCGCGAGCGCCGCAGCCGCCTCCTCCTGCGCCTTGAGACCTGTTCCCGCAGGAATGAGCTTACCGATCATAATGTTTTCCTTCAAGCCGTTAAGCGGATCGGTCTTGCCGTGGATAGCCGCCTCGGTAAGCACTCTTGTGGTCTCCTGGAACGAAGCCGCAGCCATAAAGCTGTCGGTTGCCAGAGAAGCCTTTGTGATACCGAGCAGAACGCTTTCGGTAGTGGGCATAACCACTTCCTCACCGTTAGCCTCGCGAGTCTTAAGCTCGTCGATAATGTCCATATACTCGGTCTTACCGATAACAGCGCCTGCAAGCAGACTGCTGGAGCCGGGATCAATAATGCGGATTTTACGCATCATCTGGCGAACGATAATTTCGATATGCTTATCGTTGATGTCAACACCCTGCAAGCGGTAAACCTTCTGAACCTCGCTGATGATATAGTTCTGAACTTCCTTTTCGCCCTTTACTGCAAGAATATCGGGCGGGTAGATAGAGCCTTCTGTCAGAGGATCGCCCGCAACTACAACCGAGCCGTCCTGAACCTTGGGACGGAAACCATAAGGAACAGCGTATGCTTCCTCTGTGCCGTCCTCGGCAGTGATGATTGCGTGACGTGTCTTCTTGATTTCCTCAAAGCGTACAGTACCCGAAACGCGGGTGATGATAGCCGCATTCTTGGGGCGTCTGTTCTCGAACAGCTCCTCGACACGGGGAAGACCCTGTGTAATATCTTCCGCGTTCGCGATACCACCTGTGTGGAAGTTTCTCATTGTAAGCTGAGTACCGGGCTCACCGATGGACTGAGCCGCGATAATTCCTACAGCCTCGCCCTTGCTGATGAGCTGACCGTTAGCCAGCGATATACCGTAGCACTTAGCGCAAACGCCGTTCTTGAGGTTACAAGTCAGTACCGAGCGAACCTTGAAGCGCTCAACGCCCGTTGCAACCATCTTTGCTGCGTCACGGTCGTTAAGGAGCTTATCCTTGGAGATGGTGAACGAACCGTCGGGCGCGGTGAAATCCTCTGTCAGGAAACGTCCGACAAGACGCTCGCTGAGCTTCTCAACAAGCTCGTTGCCCTCCTTAATCTCGTATACCTCGATACCGTTTTCGGTACCACAGTCGTCCGCACGGATAATAACCTCCTGCGAAACGTCAACCAGACGGCGGGTCAGGTAACCCGAGTCGGCGGTACGCAGCGCGGTATCGGCAAGTCCCTTACGCGCACCTCTCGAGGAGATGAAGTACTCCAGAACGTTAAGTCCCTCACGGTAATTAGCCTTGATAGGCATCTCAATGGTAGCACCCGAAGTATTTGCGATAAGTCCGCGCATACCTGCGAGCTGTCTTATCTGAGCCGTAGAACCACGCGCTCCGGAATCCGCCATCATATAGATGTTGTTGTAGCGGTTGAGGTTCTTGGTCAGCGCATTGGAAACATCTTCGGTTGCCTGGTTCCATATTCTGATGAACGCAGCCGAACGCTCCTCATCGGAGATAAAGCCGCGGGCGAACTGCTTGTTGTTCTTGATGTTTGCTTCCTCGGCTGCCTTGATAATCTCTGCCTTCTGAGGCGGGATTTCAGCGTCGCATACCGCAACGGTAATACCCGAGCGGGTGGAGTACTTATATCCCATTGCCTTAATCTTATCCAGCACCTGAGCGGTGGTCGCTGTGCCGTGGATTTTCAGGCAGCTGTCGATAATCTTACCGAGCTCTTTTTTACCAACCTTGAAGCCAATCTCGTAATCGAGCTGGTGGTCGGGGTCGGAGCGGTCAACGTAACCCAAATCCTGCGGAATATGCTCGTTGAAGATAATTCTTCCGACAGTAGCGGGTACAATTCTTGTAATTTTGGCGTCGCCCAGATCCTTGGTTACGCGAACCTTAATAGCCGCGTGGATAGAGATAACGCCGTCCTGATATGCCATCAGCGCTTCGTTAGCGTCACGGAATACCTTACCCTCGCCCTTTTCGCCTTCCTTATCAATAGTCAGGTAGTACGAACCGAGTACCATATCCTGAGTAGGAACGGTAACGGGCTTTCCGTCCGAGGGCTTAAGCAGGTTCTTAGCGGCAAGCATGTGTGTTCTTGCTTCGTCCTGAGCCTCAGCCGAAAGCGGGAGGTGAACCGCCATCTGGTCGCCGTCGAAGTCCGCGTTAAATGCGGTACAGCACAGCGGGTGGAGCTTGATTGCACGTCCCTCAACCAGAATGGGAGAGAACGCCTGAATACCGAGTCTGTGAAGCGTAGGCGCACGGTTAAGGAGTACGGGGTGATCCTTGATTACGTTTTCAAGGGAGTCCCAAACCTTATCATCGGCGCGCTCAACCAGCTTCTTAGCCTGCTTGATGTTGGGCGATACGCCGTTCTTCACCAAATCATACAGAACAAACGGCTTGAAGAGCTCCAGAGCCATCTCCTTGGGGAGACCGCACTGGTCCATACGAAGCTCAGGCCCTACGACGATAACCGAACGTCCGGAGTAGTCAACACGCTTACCGAGCAGGTTCTGACGGAAGCGTCCCTGCTTACCCTTGAGCATATCGGACAGGGACTTCAGCGGGCGGTTGTTGGAGCCTGTATACGGTCTGCCGTGACGTCCGTTATCAATAAGCGCGTCAACAGCTTCCTGAAGCATACGCTTTTCGTTTCTTACAATCAGGTCGGGAGACCTCTTTTCAAGCAGGTCTTTAAGACGATTGTTTCTCATTACAACCTTACGGTAAAGCTCGTTGAGGTCGGAAGTCGCATAGCGGCCGCCATCGAGCTGAACCATCGGGCGAATATCGGGAGGAATGACGGGAACAACGTCAAGAATCATCCACTCGGGACGGTTTCCGCTGCTTCTGAACGCCTCGATTACGTCAAGTCTGCGCAGCAGCTTAATCTGCTTCTGACCTGCGGAGGTGGTTTCAAGCTCTGCTCTGAGCTCGTCTGCGAGCCGGTCGAGGTCGATTTCGCTGAGCAGCTCCTTGATAGCCTCTGCGCCCATTCCCACACGGAAGGAGTCAATTCCGCCGAACTTATCCTTGTACTGCTTGTACTCAGCCTCGGTGAGCAGCTGCTTCTTAGCAAGACCAGTCTTCTCTCCGGGGTCTATTACGATGTATTTTGTAAAGTAAATAACTTCCTCAAGCTTCTTGGGGGTGAGGTCGAGCACCTGTCCTATTCTGGAGGGAGTTCCCTTGTGGTACCAGATGTGGGAAACGGGAGCTGCAAGCTCGATGTGTCCCATACGCTCGCGGCGAACCTTGCTGCGGGTAACCTCAACGCCGCACTTCTCACAGATTTTACCCTTAAAGCGAATTCTCTTGTACTTTCCGCAGTGACATTCCCAGTCC
>JBJESC010000101.1:0-4269 GCA_051882615.1 Oscillospiraceae bacterium | reverse complement strand
TCCACCGTTTGAACTTCTCTCCATCATCAAGCACTATTGTCGCAGAGAAGTAAGGCGAAGTAATATACAGAAGAATAATATCAAAAATACGCCGCACAAACGTAAAGAAGCATATTATCATCATAATTGCCGCAAAAATTGCAGAGCCGTATCCTATCAGATAGTCAACCTTTGATGGATGAATAAAAATTATGAAAGGACCGTAGCCTACCTTACCGCTTATCAACTCATCATAGGGTTCGTTCAGCACACCGTTTTCATCATATATGGGAACCTCTTTAGAATCCGCCATCACCTCTTCCCAGGATTCTTCACGCACTGCTTCCATTGATGATATAGCAAGAATCCACCGTCCGATGCTTGCATCCTGACCGCCCATTATAGCAGTGGAGGTTTGCTTTAGCAGAATTGACGAGAGATTAAGTCCGACCCATGTAACAAGCGGGACAAATAAGAATGCCATCATCGTTTTCGCAGTTGCCTTCAACACCTTACCCACAGGGCGTCTGCCCTCAAGGTCAAAGTCGAGAGTGGAGCGAATAACCGAGTAAATCGCAAACATTAACGACAGCGCCAAAGCAATAAACGTAATACCAACCAGAACATTTCTGATAGTATCATTGTACATCATATAATTCAGAAGAGTTGTCTGCTGTGTTACTCCCGAAGAATCGGTATATGTAATGTCCTTCAGTCCGATAAGTATATCAAATCCGTCTTGAAGCTGGTCAATCAGATCAAGGACTTTGGTATACATATAATATATGGGGGTATAGAAAAGATCTCTGATATTAACAATAATAGTATTCCAGACAAGGTTGAAGATAGGCTTAACAAAAGGAACGATAATTTCATCCAATATCCATGAAAACATAGACTCAAGGAAATCGCCAAGCCAGCTGATAATCGGGTCAAAAATCTTATCGCACACCCATTCATATACCTTTTCAAATATTCCGAGTGACTGTATCGGCATTACCGCAAACCTCCTTTCTGCTTATTTTTTATTTTCTTCCTCGTCTTCGTCCTCGCTGCCTAAATCCATATCCTTAATAGTATCGGCAGCCTTATTGATTTTTTGACTGCTATCGTCCTTACCGCTATTGTCGTTCGAACCGTTCTTGTTGCTATTATCTTCCGAGCCGGACTTGCCACCCTTGTCTTCCGAGCCGGACTTGCCACCCTTCTCTTCCGAACCGGACTTGCCGCCCTTATCCTCCGAGCCGGACTTGCCGCCCTTATCGCCCAAGTTCATCTTTCCGCCGCCTGAAGCTTCACCGCCCTTGAAAGCGTTTCCGCCTCCGCCAAGAGCGCCCGAGGCACCTCCCGCAGCGCCTCCTGCACCGCCCGCAGCACCTGCTGCGCCTTTCGCTGCTGCTCCTGCTGCTGCGCTTCCACCGCCTGTTGCGGCTGCCATTCCCGCCTGTACTGCCTTCTCAGCCGCCATCTTGACAGCTCCCGCTACTACGGCTGCCGAAGCACGGTCTGCCGCAGCAAGCTCGGGATTGATTATCTCAAGCACCGTTGTATTTGACTTCCATGCCGCAAAAAGTGCGCCCGTAATGAATATAATCTTGATGGTAACGTCCAACGCCGATACATTACTGAATTTAATGGTAGAACTCATAATGACGGGGACAAAAATCATCACCAGTTTCATTGAAATGACAATTCCGAATCCCGAAAACAGCTTTCCGATGAACATATCGCGCCATCTCTTGAAGGTTGCCCCGCCGTCAAGCGGCATAGTAGAAACAAATATCGGAGATGTGATATACAGGATAATCAGTTCAATAATTTTTCTGATAAACACAAATATCGCACACAGCATAATGAGTATCACACCGATGCTCAAAATATAAACAAGAGGATAATTGTACAAATCCTTAAACAGCACATCAGCTATGTCCATATAGTCGGAATAAGTATCGTCTGTTTCTATTTCGTCAATTGCATAATTTGTGCCGCTTGATTTATTGCTCCCATCCGATTCTTCCAGAGCGTCATTCGGAACCTCCTCTGTCAAATTATTAAAGAAGTTCACCAATGCGTCAATGTTAAGCGAAGGCATCATTGTAAATTCATCCAGTGCCGAGGCGTCGCTCCAATCCGTATCGCCGTAAAAATAGGGCGCTCGCAATTCATCCGTGTAAGAAGCGTCCGGATCGTCATCGTTGAACGTTCCCGCCAGGAATACAATACTTGACAGTTTCGGCGAGGAATCCGAACCTGTTGACTGCATAATAGCCCGCTCCGTCGAGGTAAGGATTACCGTAGACAGCTGAATTCCGAAATACGCCATTATCGGCACCATCAGAAATGCTATGCAGGACTTCATCGCAGTTTTGAGGACTTCGCTTACGGGCCGCTTGTTCTCCAGAATGTACGAGCCCATTGACTTCATAACCGAGTAAATCGTAAATATGAAGCAAAGCGCAACGCCAATAAACGTTATAAAAATCAGCGCCCGCTGCACAGTGCCTTCCACCATAAACAAATCGAAAAGATACATCTTTTCATTGTTATATGTTACGGTCTTTGTTCCGGCAAAAATGTTAAACACACCTTCAAACAGGTCAACCAAAGCGAGAAGAGCGAGCAGAAGCGAATAGAGAAATCCCGCGCTTGCACGGACAATAATCTGTAAAGCAATCGCGAACAGGAAGTTAAACAGAAATGTAATAATTGTAGCAAACAAATCGGAAATCCAACTGAAGCCACTTGTCAAAAATTCAGCAAACGTTGAAATCCAGCTCGACGTATCGAGAAGCAACGGAAACATTTTCTATTAACCTCCTTTCGTTGATTTTCGCTTGAAATAAAAGGTTATCTTATAATAAATTTCTTTCTCGTCATTATGAAGAACACCACGCCTGCCACAACAACCGCGATAAGCAGAGCAATCGTCACAACCGCCATACCGTCCATACGGTATAATATCTCAAACGTCTTGACAGTAAAGTTTCCCGCCTTGTCATAGACCGTCACCGTATATACTCCGGGCTCGGTGAGCTGAAGGCTCTTCTTCGTCAGAAGTTCTCCGTTAAGCACTACGTCATAGCGGTCAATATCGTCCGACAGAAGCTCAATGCTTACCGAGCCTCCGTGCGCTTCGCCCTCCTCATCAATTCCAAGCAGAGAAAATTCGGGCGGAACGTTGTCAAGCGTGAACGCCTCGTCAAGGGTGTAGTTACCGCAGACAACTCTGAATGTGTATTTTCCCTCCGCACCCAACTCAACGTTGTTTTCGGGCGTGCGAATATCAATTCCGTTGAATGTGGCGCTCTCAATTTTGCAGCCCTCGGGCACGCTGTACTCCGTGATTAAGTTCACGGCGCTGCCAATCACCGAAAAGCTGAAGGTCGCAGGATTTTCGGTGCCACCGTCAAATATCTGAAGCGTGTAGTCGCCCTTATCCTGAATTCTTGAGCCCGCCTTATACTGTACTTCCTGACCGTCCTTAATGAGCTTGCAGGAGACGGAATCTATAAACGTGAACTCAACGTAATTTGTGGTCTTCATTCCTGCGGGAATGTTTGTATAAAACTCAATTCCGCGTTCGGTCTCAACGCGAATTCCGGTTGAGGACGCATACTGCTTTAAAAGAGCAGCTTTCCCCGCCTCAAACGGGATTAGCGTTTCACCCTTTTGCGCGTCCCCGTTCTGTTCTTCCTTAGAATCGGACGGGTTTTCATTTTCTCCGCCCGATGTGTTATCGGGATCACTTGTATTATCGGGATCACTTGTGTTATCCGAATTATCCGAAGTGTTGGATGTATCAGACGTTTCGGGGTTCGAGGACGTATCGGAGGTTCCCGAATTATACTCGGAATTCGACTCCTCTTCCTTTACAATCCAGAAACGGAAGAGGCTGTAATAAATATCACCCTGCGAGCCACCCATCATATCAGCGCCGTTTACCTTGAGTGTCAGCACATATTTTCCCGGCTCGGAAATGGTATCGCCATATTTGAACTCAAGAGGCTCTCCGTCCTTTTCCATCGTAACCATAACCGTCTTGGGCAAATCCAGCTTTACGGGATTTTTACTCACAGCACCGTTTGCTACATTGCTGTAAAAAATTATCTGATTTGAAAAAATCTCTTCGTATATCCCGTATCCCATCATTCTCTCGGAGATATTCGAATATATGTACTTGATTCCTGAACTGCTTTGTCGGGACTGCGAGGAGTTACTCACAGCGGCAACCGCTGTAAGCGAAGCCGCCCCAAATACCGCACAAGCAATTGCCGAAGCAAGAAAACGTCT